>DAOTWI010000883.1:0-3861 GCA_034436075.1 Roseiflexus sp. | reverse complement strand
ATGTCGGGCACGCCGTGGCGATCAGCGCCGTCGCGCTGGCGGCGGAAGCCGGTATTGCCTGGCTGGCGCGGCGGATTGAGCAGCGGAATATACCGGTACACCTTCCTTCCGCATCGCTGCACGCTGCAAAACCCGCAGCACAACCGCCAGCGACGCGCGCAGCGGCGAATGTCGTGACGATCATCAGCGAACGGGTGATCGAGTTTATCGACGATGGCGACGGCACGCGACGCATCAGTGAACGCACGTTCTGGCGTCGCGTCGAGGAATAGGCGACCGCCCGATGTCAGCTTCTCCCGTCACAATCAATCGCCTGCAGCAGCAGTTGCGTCCGATGGCGCTGCGCCTGCGCCTGCGCGACACGCTCTGGTTCGCCAGCAGCACCCTCTGGATTGCCGCAGTCCTGTCACTGGCCATCCAGATAGCCGGTCGCTTGTTTCCGATCTCAGGGCTTCTCTGGATTTCCCTGGCGCCGCTGGCGCTGTGGGCGCTGATTGTCATTGGGTATCTGGCGGTTCGTCCGTTGCCGCCGATCCGCGTCGCGCGACGGATCGATACGTTGCTCGATGCGCGCGAACGCCTGGCGACCGCGCTCGAACTCGGTCAACGCGCTGAACAGACGCCGCTGGTCGAATTGCAGCAGCGCGACGCCTATGCGTTTGCAACCACCCTCAAGCCGCGTCTGGTGCCGCTCGAAATCAATCGCCGGTTGCTGATTGTCGCGCTGGTGGTGATGGCTGCTGTGGTTGCGCTGATGGTGTTGCCTAATCCGCAAGACCAGGTTCTGGCGGAGCGGGCTGCCATCCGCGAAGCGACGCAGCAGGCGGCGGCGCAGATCGAGCAATTGCGACAGGAGATCGCCCAGAACCAGAATCTCACCCCTGAGGAGCGCGCGGCGCTCGACCGCGAACTGGCGGAATTGCAACAGCGTCTGGAGCAGAATCCGGGCAATCGTGAAGAGGCGCTCGCCGATCTTTCGACCGCCGAGGCGCGCCTGCAACAGCGTCTTTCGTCAGACGCAGAAGCGCAACGCGCGGCGCTGGAGCAACTTGCGCGCAATTTGCAGGCAAGCGAAGGACAACAACAAGCCGGTCGCCCAACGCTGGAACAGGCTGAGGATGCGCTCCGGCAACTGGCGCAGCAGATCGAATCCATGACCGCTGAAGAACGTGCGCAATTGGCGGAACAACTGCGCCAGGAAGCGCAGCAACTTCAGCAGAGCGCGCCGCAAACCGCACAGGCGCTACAGCAGGCGGCGGACGCATTGCAGCAGAACAACGTTCAGCAGGCGCAGCAGGCGCTCGAACAGGCGGCGCAGAGCGTCCAGCAGGCGCAGCAACAGCAGGCGGCGCAACAGGCCGCCCAACAGTCGATAGCCCAACTTCAGGAAGAACGCCAATCCATCGCGCAGTCCGGGCAGCAGCAGGGGCAGCAGCAACAGGGACAACAGCAGGGGCAGCAACAGGGGCAGCAGCAGGGCCAGCAGCAACAGGGACAGCAGCAGCAGGGGCAGCAGCAACAGGGACAGCAGCAGGGGCAGCAGCAAGGGCAGCAACAGGGACAGCAGGGGCAGCAGCAACAGGGACAACAGCAGGGACAGCAGCAACAGGGACAACAGCAGGGGCAGGACGGTCAGTCGGGTGCGCAGGTGGAAGGGAACCAGCCAAGCCCGGCGACCGGAGACCAGGCTGGCGCCGGCAGCAGCGACCTGGTGTATCAGCCGTTTACCCCTGACGGCCAACCGCGTGATGTCGAGCGTATTCAGGGGCAGGAAGGCGCCAGCGGGCAAACGCAGGTTCAGCAGGGGCAGTTGAACATGCCAGGCAGTGTAAGTCCGCTTCAGACGCCTTATCAGCAAGTATTGCAGGATTACCAGCGTGCAGCGGGTGAAGCGCTCGATCAGAGCGCCATTCCGCCGCACTTGAAGGATTACGTGCGCGACTATTTCTCACGGCTCGAGCCGTGACCGTGATTTCCCTGGCTCCATGTTCGAGTTAGGAGGTGTCAGATTCCTATGATGTGGCTCTTTCCTGGCGTGCTTGCGCTGATCGTCGTGCTCGGCAGCGCAGCGATCATCGTCGGCGGACGCCTGATGAAACCGCCTGCCAGCGTCGTAGCCTTCATCTTTGCCATCACCGCGGTATCGTGGATAGCGCTGATTGTTGTGTCGATCGGTCTGATGATGCGGGGTTTCGCAACAGTCAGTCTTTGAGAAAGAAGCAGTATGACAGCAGCCGAAGAAATGACGCAGGACGCTCTATCGCCTGAAGAGTTCCGCCAGCGCGCGCTGGCGATCGAAACCGAAATCGCCCAGGTGATTGTCGGGCAGCGGGAACTGATCCGGCAGACGGTCATTACCTTGCTGGCGGGCGGGAATGCGCTCCTCGAAGGCGTGCCGGGGCTGGCGAAAACCACGCTGGTGCGCACCCTCGCCGATGTGATCGATTGTTCCTTCAGCCGCATCCAGTTCACGCCTGACCTCATGCCGGCTGATATTGTCGGGACAACCCTGATCAGCGAGGATGAATCAGGGCGCAAAACGTTCCGCTTCGAGCCGGGTCCGATTTTTGCCAACCTCATCCTGGCTGATGAAATCAACCGCGCGACGCCGAAAACGCAGAGCGCGCTGCTCGAGGCGATGCAGGAACATACGGTGACGGTCGCTAAGACCATCCATCGCCTGGAAAGCCCGTTCTTCGTGCTGGCGACGCAGAACCCGCTCGAAATGGAGGGCACCTATCCGTTGCCCGAAGCGCAGCTTGATCGCTTCTTTTTCAAGATCCTCATACCCTTCCCAACCGCTGCCGACCTGGTCGAAATCGCCAACCGCACGACCGGCGCGCGGATGCCGCAGGTGCGCAAGGTGGCGAATGCTTCGGCGATCCTGGCGATGCAACGGCTGGCGCGTTCGGTCCCGATTGCCAGCCACGTCCTCGCCTACGCAGCGCGCCTGATTACCGCCACCCATCCCGAAGATAAGGACGCACCGCCGGTGACGAAGCAGTATGTGCGGTATGGCGCCAGTCCACGCGGTATGCAGGCGCTTATTCTGGCGGGCAAAATTATGGCGCTCCTCGACGGGCGCTACAATGTCGCGTTCGCCGATCTGCGTCAGGCGGCGCTTCCTGCGCTGCGTCACCGCGTGATTCTCAACTTCGAGGCGCAGGCGGAAGGGGTTTCCCCCGACGATATCGTCAGGCAGGTGGTCGAGTCGGTGCGCGCGGAGTAACAATGTAAGTGTTCACGGTTGGGGGAAACGATGCTGCCGGCCACCCAAAACGGGGGTTCGGGGGCAGCCCCCGAAAAGGAGAAGCGGCGGCGGAATGGCCTCAGCAAGCGCCAACGCACGGCGTCCCGCCGCTCCAGGGCGCCGCACATCACGCCTGCGCTCCCAGGAAGAGCGTGAACAGGTACAGGAACAACACTGAGGTCGAAGGCAAAGCGGTGACGACGACTTCATCACAACCGCTGTTCGACTCCGCGTTTCTGCGGAAACTGGATCGCCTGGCGCTGCTGACGCGGCGCGCAATGGTTGGCGACATCCAGGGTGAGCGGCGCAGTCCGCGGCGCGGGTCGTCGGTCGAGTTCGCCGATTTTCGCCCCTATGCCCGCGGCGACGATATTCGCCAGATCGACTGGAACCTCTATGCGCGCATGGAACGTTTCTTCCTCAAACTCTTCGTGGCTGAGGAAGAATTGACCATCCATCTGCTCGTGGATAACAGCGCCTCGATGGATTGGGGCGACCCGCATAAACTGACCTATGCTCGCCGGCTGGCGGCAGCCTTCGGGTATGTGGCGCTCTCGACGCTCGACCGGGTGACGGTGACGGCGTTTGCCGCCGGCGCAGGCGCACAGCTT
>DAOTWI010000882.1:0-5147 GCA_034436075.1 Roseiflexus sp. | reverse complement strand
TGCGGGTGGGCGTCAGGGTGCGCGTCGCCGTCGGTTCCGCCGTCTCGGTCGGCTCGTCAGTCGGTGTGGGCGTGCGCGTCGCCGCCGGTTCCGCTGTCTCGGTCGGCTCGTCGGTTGGTGAGCGTGTGTGCGTCGCTGTCGATGCGGCAGTCCTGGTCGGTGTACCGCTTGCTATCGGTTGCATCGTGGGCGCGCCAGAAGCGGTCACCGTCGGCGTGATCTCCGGTGTATCAGCAGGCGTCACCGATGGCGTCGGGTCATCGGTTGGCGTCGGTTGTGGAGAAACAGCATCATCAGGCGACGGTGTCGGTGTTGGGGATGGCGCCAGCCCAGGCGGCGCATTCCAGTCGCCAGGCGATGGTTCGCTCTTCACCCAGGCGCCGCTCCCATCCGGGATGCGCGCAAAACTCCTGCCGACTGTCGCAGCCGTGTAGGGCGCAACGTCAACAACGGCGCCAGAAGCGTTGATCAGCGTGACTGCATCTGATCCGGTGTTGTTGAGGATGTTTGTGTTCAGTTCGATGACGATCAGACTGTACGGCGGAATGACCACGCCGATGGGGATGACGGTTTGCGGACCGCCGGGCGTATCATCGTCGATCTTCCAACCGCCAAGGTCCAACGGCGTGTCGCCATCGTTGACAATCTCGACCCACTCCGGTCCGCTCGACGGCGCTGGCATGAATTCGTTGATAAGGACAGTTGGCGCCGCGTTGGTGGATGCTGGCGCGACCACTATCATCACGATCACGATAAGGGCGATTGGTCCGAGAGCAAGCCAGCGCATACCGCCTCCCGTTGCATCTACGAAACGCCATGCAGATACTGCCACGGGATCGCGCTCCACGAAAGAGAGCCGATCATCCCCGCCTGCGCTGGTTCGTTGGGTGGCAGGAAACGGTACCGGAATCCTTCTAGACCATCGAATCTGTCTGCGTAACCTCTGCGGGTGTGGTATCATCATACAAGCGGCGGCGCAGAGGAGCCGTTCTTACAATGCACAGGGAGACGACGACATGCACAGCAAAGTTGTCATTATTGGTTCTGGTCCGGCAGGATTGACTGCGGCGCTCTATGCGGCGCGCGCGAACCTCGAGCCGCTGGTGATCCGCGGGTTGCAGCCGGGCGGTCTGATCGCAACGACCAGCGAAGTCGAGAATTACCCCGGCTTTGTTGAGGGGATCGGCGGCTTCGAGCTCGCCGACAATATGGAGAAGCAGGCGGCGCGTTTCGGTGCGCGCTACATGGATGCTATCGTCGAGCGCGTCGATCTGTCGCAGCGCCCGTTCCGCATTTTCCCCGACAGCGGCGAGGAGGTGACGGCTGACGCGCTGATTATCTCAACCGGCGCATCACCGCGCAAACTCGGCGTTCCCGGCGAGGATCGGCTGGCGAACCGCGGCGTGTCGTATTGCGCAACGTGCGACGGGTTCTTCTTCCGCGGCAAGAAAGTCGTTGTGGTTGGCGGCGGCAACAGCGCACTGGATGAAGGTCTCTTCCTGACGCGCTATGTTTCCGAATTGAAGATTGTCCACCGGCGCGATGCGCTGCGCGCCGATCCGATCCTGCAAGAGCGCGCCTTCTCGAATCCCAAGGTCTCCTTCGTGTGGGACTCGGTGGTCGAGGAAATCCTGGGAGACGACAAAGTGATCGGTGTGCGCGTGCGCAACCTCAAGACCGGCGACGTTTCGATCATCGAAACCGATGGGGTGTTTCCGTACATCGGACATATTCCAAACACATCATTGTTCACCGGGCAACTGGAACTCGACGAGAACGGGTACATCGTCGCCGACCATCGGACGCGCACCGGCATTCCAGGGGTGTTTGCCGCAGGAGATGTCGTCGATCATATCTATCGCCAGGCGATCACGGCGGCAGGCGAGGGGTGCAAGGCGGCAATGGAGGCGACCTGGTTCCTGAGCGATCAGGAACATGCAGCGAAGAAGTCGGCGGAACTGGCGGCGACGCCAGCATAACGGGGCGTAACCGTGCAACGCGAATCACCCTATCCGATGGTGTCCATCGATGAGGCGCAGCGCCTGATCACGGAACGCATTGCGCCGCTCGGCGTCGAAACGATCAACATCCTCCGCGATGGCGCCGATAACCGGGTGCTGGCGGAGGATGTCTACGGCGTCGAACCGCTGCCCAACGTGCCGAAGGCAGCAGTTGACGGGTATGCGCTGCGCAGCGCCGATGGCGACGCTCCGCGCCGGGTGATCGCTGAGGTGACCGCCGGAGCGACGCCAGGGTTGCGCGTCGAACCCGGAACCGCCGTGCGCATCATGACCGGCGCTCCGATTCCAGAGGGCGCCGATGCTGTGATTCCAGTGGAGCACACCGACGAGCGCGATAGCGTTCTGATCGTGCAACACACGCTCCGCGCCAGCGAGAATATTCACACTGTCGGACAGGACATCGCCGCCGGGCAACTGGTGCTGGCGCGCGGTACGACGCTTGGCGCCGCCGAGATTGGGTTGCTGGCGACGGTGGGGCGCGTCCACGCAAAGGTGTACCGCCGTCCAGTGGTTGCGGTGCTGGCGACCGGTGATGAGGTGTATGAGCCGGATGGCGCGATCTTCCCTGGCGGGGTGCGCGACAGCAACCGCTATGCGTTGATGGCGGCGGCGCGTGAAGCCGGGTGTCTGGCGCTTTCGCTTGGCATTGCGCGCGATGATATGAATGTGCAACGCGCGGCGATCCTCGATGCCCTTGATCGCGCCGATGTGTTGCTCACAAGCGGCGGCGTCTCTATGGGAACACGCGACCTGATCAAGCCGCTGCTGGCGGAATTGGGAACCGTGCATTTCGGGCGAATCGCGTTCAAGCCGGGGAAGCCGACAACCTTTGCAACGATTGAACGGCCCGCTTCAGCGCGGTCATCGCCGCTTCTGGCGTTCGGGCTGCCCGGGTACCCGGTTTCGTCGCTGGTCTCATTCGAGGTGTTCGTGCGCCCGGCGCTCCGCCGCTTGCAGGGCGATGCGCGCCCCGATCGCCCCTGGGTGCGGGTGACGCTGCGCGAGCCAATCCAGCCTGCGCCTGATCGCCCGGAATATCAGCGCGCAATTGTTTCTTGGGAGGATGGGCGGCTGGCAGCGCGCAGCACCGGACGGCAGGGGAGCAGCCGGTTGCTGTCGATGCTCGGCGCCAATGCGCTGCTTATCGTTCCGCCGGGAACGGCGCCCTACGCGGCTGGCAACGAACTTGACGCCTTGATCACCGGACCGCTGGCGCCGCCGGGTATGTCAGCGCCTTGATAGAGGGATCAATCTGAGTCTGGACAATCAAGGACGCGGAATGGCTGGCGTTGGCTGAGCCTGTCGAAGCCAACGCTGATCACGAGATTGTCCGTTATCTGGTTGATCTTCCTGTGAGCGATGCGCTCCAGGCGCAACGTTGCACTACACCGCCGGGGCGCGAAAACAGCATGCACCTCTGGGCAGGTTGTTATCGGAGCGGCGGCAGCCGGATCAGTCGAGAGGAGCGTAAACCATGAGTCTGGTGGCGCGCCAGATAATGACCGCACAGGAGTTCTGGCAATTACCAGGCGCCAATGTGCGTCGCGAACTGGTGCGTGGGGAGGTGATCGAAACCATGCCCCCAGGTGGACGACACGGCGCCATCGCAGCCGCCATCGCAACAGTGCTGCGCCTCTGGACCAGGCAGACGACCGGCGGATATGTTGGCGTTGAGGCGGGCTATCTCCTCGCGCGCAATCCTGATACGGTGCGCGCGCCAGATGTCTCGTATGTCCGGGTGGAGCGCATCCCGCCCGGCGGAGCGCCAGAAGGCTTCTGGGATCTCGCCCCCGACCTGGTCATCGAAGTCGTCTCCCCCAACGAAACAGCGGAGGATGTTCGGGAGAAGATTCGTGATTTCCTGCGCGCTGGCACACCGCTCGTGTGGAGCATTTACCCGCGCACCCGCGAGGTGGTCGCGTATATGTCAGATGGCATTGCGCGCACCTTCACCGAACACGATATGCTCTCGTTCCCCGATATCCTGCCTGGATTCTCCTGCACCGTCAGCGCATTGTTCGAGTGATCCGCTCCGCAGTGAACAACGGTGCGCCTGAAGTCTGATGCGTCTCCTGCCATGATTGAACAAGCCGGCCAGGAATCGCTAGACGCGGTCATTCTACGCCTCGTGCGGCAGCGCGGCGTTGGGAAGAGCATCTGCCCGTCAGAAGCGGCTCGGCTATGGGCGCCGCACGACTGGCGCGCCAACATGCCGACGGTGCGCGCTGCTGCCTGCGCTCTGGCGGACGCCGGGCTGATCGTGATTACTCAGAAAGGGCGGATCGTGGACGGTCGCACGGCGCGCGGTCCGATTCGCCTGGCGCTGCCGGGGAACAGTCCGTCACTCCGGGAGTGAAATCAACCTGCAACTGTTCCCCGCATCCTCTAAATCTAGCAATGCACTCCTTCTTATCTCACCTCAGAAAGGCTACACTATCTGAAGGAGTGAGGAACCATGGCAACGCTCAAACGACGATTTCACCTCCTGGGGTCACGAAAAACAACGTCGCGCAGCAGCGCGGCGCCTGGCGCCCGCAAACTTGTTCTCGTCTGCGTGATGGCGCTGGCGCTCATCGCAACCCTCAACCCGGTCGCGGCACATGCACACCCGGCGTATGCCGCCGCAGAACAGCGCGCCGCTACATTCGACACAGCAACCCCGGTTCCAACGGCGGCGCCTGCACCCAGTCAGGCGCCATCAATGCCGGCGAGCGGTCTTGAACGCGCCGTCGTCAGGTCCGTCATCGATGGCGACACGCTCGACGTCACGCTCAACGGACGCACCCGGCGCATCCGGCTGATCGGCGTCGATACGCCCGAAACAACCCATCCATCGCGTCCGGTGGAGTGCTTTGGGCGTGAAGCGTCGCGTTTCCTCACGGAACTGGTGAGCGACCAGACCGTGTTGCTCGAAGCCGATCCCAGCCAGGGAGACCGCGACCGGTTCAACCGGCTGCTGCGATTCGTCTGGCTGCCCGACGGACGGCTGGTCAATTATGAGATTATTGCACAGGGGTACGGCTTCGAATACACGTTCAACGCACCGTACACCTATCAGGATCAGTTCAAAGCAGCGCAACGCGCAGCGCGTGAAGCGCAGTCCGGGCTATGGGCGCCGGAAGCCTG
>DAOTWI010000881.1:0-3872 GCA_034436075.1 Roseiflexus sp. | reverse complement strand
CACCACCTTAGTAGTACCACGCTGCCGCAGGCTCTGGCGAAGCCAGAAAACACGCCACCGCGTAAGTCCTGTTATTTGAACGGAGCTGGCGCAAGGACGCCTTTCCCTGGAACATGGCGCGTAACGCAACGCGGGATACAGATATAGGCAATGACCGTCATTCCGTCAGAAGTCATCCGCGCCAGGATTCCCCCGCCCGATCCGCCGCTTCCCGGCGCCTGGCTGCGCCTGCGCGGTCAGGACGAAGAGCGCCGCGCCGAGGATTGCCCCCAGAATGCCCGGCAGGGTCACGGCGTGACCGGCGTGGGCGACGCCGCTGCCGAGGATGCCGCCGAGCAGCGCGCCAAAGACGCCTGCCAACATCGGCGCAATAATGTTCCCGTACAGGGAACGGTGCGGCAGCGCCGCGCCCAGCAGCGCCGCCACGAGCATGCCGGTAATGATCCAGATGACATACGCCATTGCATTTACGGCGTCGCCGGCGCCGCCGGTTGCTCAGGCGTTGCGGGCTGCGACGGCTGCGCTGGTTGCGTCAATGTACGTTGCCCCGACGACGGGTTGGGCACAATCGTTGTGCCGGTCGCCATCTGGTTCAGCAACAGGGTGATGTTGGTATTCGGGTCGATGAACCAGATGTTGCCGCTCTTCAACATTTCGACCATCAATTCGCGGACGCGCAGTTCGAACAATTCCGGGTTTTCACGCCAGTAGCGTCCCTGGATCGCGCGCACCTGCGCCTCGCGGCTTGCTGCCTCGAGCGCCGCCGCTGTCTGCCCCTTTTCGCGGGTCAGCGCCACGCGCGCTTCCTGCTCCGCCTGGAACAGATTGTTCGCCTGCTCTGCCTCGATCTGCTGGCGGCGGCGCTCCTCAGTTTCGATCTTCACCTCCAGGTTCGCCTTTTCGGAGAGGAGGCGAGCGTACTCGTCGCTGACCTTGATATCGAGCACCTTCACCGCTTCAATGACAACGAAGAGTTGATCGGCGGGGCTTTCCTGACCTGGTCCGGGCGGCGTCGTCAGATTGGCGCGGATGCGCTGCGCAAAACCGCCGCGGTCGGACAGCGCCTGATCGAGCGTAAACTGCGTGCTGGCGCTCTTCAAGGCATCGGAAATGAACCCGTCGAGCTGCAGGGTGAGCGCCTCATCACTGGCGCCGAGCCGGCCATACATCCGCCGGATTGACTCAGGATCGGTCTTGCGGCTGTAGTCAACCTGAATGTCAATATCGTACAACTGCTTGTCGCTGCTGGCGACATTCTGGCTGATCTGGCGCGTCTGGCGGCGAACATTGACGATTTCGACGCGGGTCAGCGGCGCAAAGGGGCGGAAGAAGACGCCCGGCTCCTGGACGCCCTCAACAGCGCCGCTGGTAATAATAACCCCGCGTTGTCCCTCGTCCACCTGCACAAAGCGCGCGGTCGCCGCGCCCAATCCAACGATGATCAACAGTGCAAACACGATGGCAACAGTTCGCCCCGCAACATTCATGCCGCTTCCTCCTTGTTGTGTCGATGGCTGGCTTTGACGTTTTCGATCAGACATATCGGGCGCTCCGGCGCGACTCGTCGGGCGGATGCATTCCGTTCCATTATACGAGGAGATGGAACGATTGTCACTATACGGACGTCACTCGGGCGCAGGCAGGATGTGCCAGGAACCACGGGGCTGTATCCGCCGCTCCTGGCCGCCGATCCCGACTCGCGGCATCCGCGCGGGCGTGATGGCGCCTCCCCGCCCGGCGACTGAAGTCACGGGCTATGGGAAGCGAAGCCCGCCTTCGCGGGCTGGACGTGGCGATACCGGACTATTCTATCCCCTCCATCCGTCGAGGAACATCCGCCAAAGAAAGAGTCTTTCAGATGTCTTTATATCTTTATATTGACATTGACGACAATCTCCGATATTCTCTTGGTATGGAAACGGTCAAGAACAGAAGGAGGGTCGGTACGTTATGGACGGAGGCATGGTCGGCGATCTGGCGCTGCTCGGGTATCTGGCGCCGCTGTCACTGATAGTCGTGGCGCTCATCGCGTCTCTGACGCGGTCGGTTGATCTGACGTTCCAGTTGGGGCGCGCGGTTGGCATCGGTTCGTTCATGCTCATGCTTGGGCTTGGGATTGCGGTTTTCACCTCCGGTCCCATGGTCAGCCCGTTGATTGGCGTTGGTGAGGCAGGCATTGCGCTGCGCCTCGATGAACTGAGCGTCTTGATGTCGTGGTTGGTGACGTTGCTGGGCGCGTTGCTGATCCAGTTCAGCCGCAACTATCTGGATGGCGACCCGCGCCAGCGCATCTTTTTTATCCGCCTCTACCTGACGATCGGCGCCGTGCTGTTGATGGTGATGGCAGGCAATCTCTGGCAATTGACGCTGGCGTGGATCGGTATGAGCCTGGCGCTGCACGAACTGCTGGTGTTCTACCATGAGCGCCCGCGCGCCATTCGCGCCGCCCGCAAGAAATTCATCACCGCCCGCATCGGCGATGTCTGTCTGATCGTCGCTGCGGTGCTGCTCGCGCAGACCTTCGGCACAACCGATCTGGGCATGATCCGCGAGGCGACCGCGGCGGCGCTTGCCGATGGGAACATTCCTGCGAATGCTGCTGTCGCGGCAGTCCTGATCGTGATCGTTGCGGCGCTGAAATCGGCGATGTTCCCCTTCCATGGCTGGCTACTCGAAGTGATGGAAACGCCAACCCCCGTGTCGGCGCTGCTGCACGCCGGTTTGCTCAATGCTGGCATCTTTCTGGTGGTGCGGTTCGGCGAACTGGTGTTCCTGTCAACCCCGGCGCTGATCCTGCTGATCGCGCTCGGCGGGTTCACCGCGATCTTCGCGTCATCCTCAATGATTACGCAGACGAGCGTCAAGGTGTCGCTGGCGTACTCCAGCGCGGCGCATATGGGGTTCATGCTGATGTTGTGCGGGTTCGGCGCGCATACGGTCGCCATTATGCACCTGATCGCCCATTCCTGCTATAAGGCGCACGCCTTCCTGTCGTCGGGCAGCATCATCGAATATGTGCGCAATACTGGCGCTCAGAAACTCGACACGGCGCCGCACCTGCTCAGTCTCCTGGCGAATATGGCGGTTTCTGTAGCGATCTTTGTGGCGGTCGCCACGGCCATGGGCATCGACATTACGAAGCGACCGGGCGAAACTGCGATGATCACGATCTTTATGCTTGCTGTCGCCTATTTGCTGGTGAAGGGCAATACCAGTAAAGCGCCTGTCTCGGTGATCGGTCGCACGATAGTGATGGCTGCGCTGGTAACGATCGCCTTCTTTATCCTGGAGGTGACGGCTGAGGCGCTGCTCGGCAGGGCGGTCGCCGTCTACCCGCCGCTCACTATGACGACGATGATTGCGATCGCGACGGCGGTGGCGATGTTCGGCATCGTGATGGCGTTCAGCGCCTTCCTGCCTGCGCTGGTGAAGCGCCCCGCGTGGCGGTCGCTCTATGTCCATCTGAAGAACGGCTTCTATGCCAACACGCTGTTCGACCGGTTCATTGATACGTTGCGACTGGCTCGCTAATGTGTGACTATGTAGTATTCGGAGGATGATACGATGAATCCGCACCTGGCTGACACCCGAACCCGACCTGCGCCGATGATGGTGGCATCGACGTATGTTCCTGCCGCCGATATGATCGCCGCTGCCGTGAAGCGCGCCGAACAGCGCATTGCTCCGCTGTGGCCCCTGCGCAATTTTGTGGCGGTCAATCCGTATCTCGGTCTGATTGAGCACTCCTTCGAGAATGCCGCTGAACTGCTGGCGCGCCGGGCTGGCGCGCGCATGACCGCGCCGCGCTCCTTCTATGCGCAGGCGATCACGAGCGGGCGCATGATCGATGCCGACCTGGCAGTGGCGCTGGC
>DAOTWI010000880.1:0-3565 GCA_034436075.1 Roseiflexus sp. | reverse complement strand
GGAATCATCGCCACGCTGCACAACGGCGGCTCGCTCGCCGAAGCGCTGCGCCTGGGAGTTGCGTGCGGCGCCGCGAATACGCTGATGGTCGGCGCCGGGCGCTTGCGCCATGATGATGTGATGCGGCTGCACGCTGCAACAATATTGGCGGAACTGCGATAGGTCCCGTGCCGGAACATCCAGGGATTGAATGGTATACTACCAGTGCCCTGGAACAGCAGTACACGGAACCTCTGCAATGGAAGACGTCAAAACAATCGTCGAACGCATCGCCGCCAATGTCGAGCAGGTGATCATCGGGAAGCGCCGCGCTATTGATCAGGTGCTGACTGCACTGCTCTGCAAAGGGCATGTCCTTCTCGAAGACGTGCCCGGCACTGGCAAAACAATGCTTGCCAAAGCCGTTGCGCGCTCGATCGGATGCAGTTTCAAGCGCATTCAGTTCACCCCCGACCTGCTGCCATCCGATGTGACCGGCATTTCAATTTTCAACCAGCGCACCCACGAATTCGAGTTCCGCCCTGGCCCGATCATGGCGCAGATCGTTCTGGCAGACGAGATCAACCGGGCGACGCCGAAGACCCAGAGCGCACTGCTCGAAGCCATGGAGGAACGGCAGATGACGGTAGATGGCGTCACCCATCCGCTGCCGAAGCCGTTCCTGGTGCTGGCGACGCAGAACCCGATCGAGTACGAAGGAACGTTTCCCCTTCCTGAAGCGCAGCTCGACCGCTTCTTTATGCGCATTCATCTCGGCTACCCGGAGCGGAGCGACGAAATCGCCATTCTGCGCCGTCAGCGCCAGACACACCCGATCGAGACGCTGGCGCAGGTCGCCGACGCCGGAGAACTGCTCGACGTGCAGGAACGCATCACGTCGGTCTATGTTGATGAACTGATCGAGGAATACATCGTCTCACTCGTCACTGCCACTCGCAACCACGAAGATGTCTACCTCGGCGTCAGCGCCCGCGGATCGCTGGCGCTCTACCGCGCAGCGCAGGCGCAGGCGGCGATCCGCGGGCGCGACTACGTTCTTCCCGACGATATTAAGGCGCTGGCGGAACCGGTGCTGGCGCACCGCCTGATCATCAATCCTTCAGCGCGCATTCGCAATATCAGCGCCGCCGATGTCATTTCAGACGTATTGAAAGCAGTGGCGGTTCCAGGCGCCCGCGCGGGGCGGCGCTTCGAGCGCGTGGTGCGGTAACGCTACCTGAGTCGCGGCTGGCGCGCGACGCCAGACAGCGTGCCATCGGCGGTGTGGCGCAGGAAGAGCAACCCGGCTTCCATCCGGTTGCTCACCTTCAGTTTCGCCAGAATGTTGCTCACATGCTTCATCGCCGTATTGTAGGTGATGTCGAGCCGCGCGGCGATCTCTCGATTCCCCAAACCTTCGGCGATCAGTTGCAGAATCTCCAGTTCGCGCGAGGTCAGTTCGCTCAAACTCGCAACCGGACCGCTGATCGCCGGCGGGCGCGCCGCGCGGCGCAACACCTCGGCGGGAAAGAGCAACTGACCGTCTTGCAAGCGCCGCACTGCCTGCACATACGCAGTTGGTTGCAGTTCTTTCGACAGACATCCTGAAGCCCCTGCAAGAAATGCCTGCCCCTGCAATTCCAGCGCTTCGTGTTCATAAGCCACCAGCAGCAGAACGGACGTCTGCGGTTGCAGCGTGTTGAGCATATGAATATACTCGAACACATCCCCGCCGGGCAGATACCGGTCCAGAAGAATAATCTCTGGTTCTGTGTCGATCATGCAGCGATCGAGACTTTCGAGCGTGTCCGCCTCGCCGACGATGACGTGTCCCGCGTTGCGAAGATGGTGCGCCAGGCTCTGTCGAAACAGATGCTGCTGGTCGGCAAGTACAATGCGCGAGCGCCGCGAAGCCATGGTGCGTCCTCAACCATACGTCAACAACAGAATTGAAACCGCGAGAGAAGTAGCATGCCAGCCCGCTCCATGTCGCCTACTCCCTATTGCCCACTCCCTACTCCCCAACGCCATGAGAGAAAGAGCATGCCAGACATCCGGTATCACTCCCTACTCCCTATTGCCCACTCCCTACTCCCCAACGCCATGAGAGAAATAGCATGCCACGCCTCCCATTGTCACCCCTCAACTCATCAGTTTCCCGGTACCTGAACTCAGTAATCGCCGTCTGCCCTATTTCTGGAATCAAAAATACACAAACCCATCATAGCACACCCTTCTACGAACGTGCTATGGTGCATACGCATCTTTTGACGACATTTCAACGAAATGACGGTCACGATCAACACATCTATTCGTTCGCCTAACTATGGGTCACGCGGCGGTCGATCAATCTCGATGATCGTCCTCCATGCGACGGCGGGTACAGCGCGCAGCGCGCTGGCATGGCTGACCAACCCGGCAGCGCGCGTATCGGCGCATTACCTGATCGATAAAACCGGGCAGATCTACCGCCTGGTGCCTGATGAGTACGCCGCCTGGCACGCCGGGCGCGCCGCGTGGCGCGGTGAGACCGCGATCAATGAACTATCGCTCGGTATCGAACTTGAGAATGCCAACAATGGTCGCGATCCCTATCCAGTGGCGCAACTGAGCGCGCTTATTCATCTGACCCGTGAAAAAGTCGCACAATACCGCATCGCGCCCGATATGGTCGTGCGGCACCTGGATGTGGCTGTTCCGCGCGGTCGCAAACACGACCCGGCTGGCTTCCCCTGGGCTGAGTTTCTGCGCCACGTCTTTGCCGAAACAACGATTGCCGCGCCGGATCGCCCGATTCCGCCAGCCAGACGCGCTGCATTCCATCAGGTTCTGCTGAACGAAGCCCACCGTCAGGTCGGCGCGGTCGAATGGCCCGACTGGGCAATGACCCGCACAGCGCGCGTGGCAAAGCTGGGGTTGCCAGTGGCGCCATCGTTCGAGGTGACGGTTGCAGGGCGCAACTACATCGGGCAATCGTTTGGGCGCGAGACGCTGGTCAGCCCGATTGCCGAATGGAAGCGCGTCGACCGTCTGAGTATGCTGACCGCGCCCGAACAGCAACCGCTGCGTGAGGCGTTGTTGCAGGCAATCTACGCGCAGGCGGGTGAGACGTATCAACCGGAGTGGGCATTTCACCAGCACGCCCTGCGCGAACCGGTCGGACCGCCGTTGAGCGCAAGTTTCCGGGTGCGCGCTGGCAACGATGAATGGTCAGCGGCGATCTATGCGCTCGACGTACTGTACAGTCCGGCTGGACGCTGGAAAGAGATCGGTCGCCTGAGCGCGCTGATTGACGAGCGCAGCGAACGCGACCCGCTGGCGCAGGCGTTGCTGGAACGGCTCTACGAGCGGGCAGGCAGCCAGTGGCGCCCGGCATGGCCCTCCCAGCAGTACGCGCTCCAGGAGCGCCTGGGAGCGCCGCTTGGACCCAGTTTCCGCGTGTCGTTCGATGGACGCGACTATGTGGCGGAAGCGTTCGCGCTCGATGTGCTCTATTGCGCCATCGGCGAATGGGACAAGGTGCAGCGGCTGAGCGAGCTGTGAGGGAAGAGGCGCGAGGTGTGAGGCACGAGGCGGGAGGGGCAAA
>DAOTWI010000879.1:0-3866 GCA_034436075.1 Roseiflexus sp. | reverse complement strand
GCTGGCGCAGCGCGTGGACGGACCGGCGTTGATCCGCGAGGCATGGGCGCGATCCGGCCTCGATGCGTTTGGGCGCGAGTTAATCATTGATGCGCTGGCGCGCCACGATGCGCAGGCATCGGCATCATTCTTCATGCGGTTGGCGAATGATTCGGGAGTAGCGCCAGTATTCCGCGAACGCGCACTGGCATCACTTGAGGGAGTGGCGGATGGATCGCTCGAAGGCCCACTGATGCGTCTGGTCAACGATGGAGGTCTCGATCCAGGATTACGCGGTCGGGCAGCGGCAAGTCTGCCGGCTCAGCTTAGCCCTGTCACACGGAATGCGTTGCGCGATCTCGTGCGAACCGACTCGCCGACGACACCGTTGCTCATCGGTGTACTGCGGGCGCTTGGTCGCACGCGAGATGCGACAGTATTACCCATCTTAATGCGCTACAGCCTCGATCATCGCCCGGAGATTGCTCAAACAGCGGTCGATGCGCTTGCAGCGAGCGGCGAGAGCGCCATGAGCCCGCTGCTGGTGCGTGTGGCGTTGAGCCCTCAGGCAGATGCTGCCGTGAAATTGGTCGCCATCGAGTCGCTCGTCCGTCTTGGCGAACCGGATGCCGTGCGTCTGCTTCGCCCATATATACGCAATCATTCGGTCATATTTCAAATGCATGCGTTTCGTTTGCTGGCAGAAGCCGGACAGATCGGTCATGAAGCGGAACGACTGGCGCGTGATCGGCTCTGCCCGACGCCATTGCGTCTCTGTGCGCTTGAATACCTCCCCGACGCTCCATCTACCGGGGCGTTGCTGGCAAATCTGCTACGCGACTCAGGCGAGGACTCGGCGGTGCGCGCCGCTGCTGCTGCGCGATTGCCTGCGCGCGAACAGAGTGCGGTGTTGATCGAGGTGGCGCTTGATACAACCGCGCCGATTATCGTGCGTAGCGCATGTATCGCCAGTCTTGGGTCCAATGGCGAGACGGACGCTTTGCTGGCGCTCACTGCCCTCACTGAACGCGATCACGATCCAGTCGCACGCGAACGGGCGCGGATCGAACTCTGGTCTCTGGCGATGCAATCGTTGAGCGATAGAGTACCTGATGAACACCATGCGCGCCATGATTATGGTCGTCGATGACGACCCGGCGATCAGCACCCTGATCAGCCACCAACTTCGCAGCCTTGGGTATCGCACGGTCTGTCTGCACGACGGGCTTCAGGCGCTCCAGCAACTGGCGGTCGTTCAACCGGACCTGGTGCTGCTGGACGTTATGATGCCGCATATGAGCGGCTGGGACGTATGTCGCCAGATTCGCGCCTGTTCCGAGGCGCCGATCATCCTTCTGACCGCTAAAGACGCGGATGCTGATGTGATAAGTGGATTGAATGCAGGCGCCGATGATTATGTTACCAAACCGTACCGGATTGCGCAGCTGCATGCGCGGATCGAAGCGGCGCTGCGACGGTCGGTGCAGCGGACGCGACCACGTGCTGCCGCGCGTACCGGGCCGGCGCCAGCAGGCGACCGTTCATCTTCGCTGGAGACGCCGGTGTCGCGATCGTCTGAGGTTCTACCGCCAAAGATGCCGGTGACGCCTCCTCGCCTTCGGCTGGGCGCCACGCTGCGCGAGGAGCGATTACGGCGGGGCGTGTCGCTGTATCAGGCGGAGCAGGTCTGCCGTGTGCGCTGGGATTATCTCCAGGCAATCGAACAGGAACAGTGGGAGTATGTTCCCAAAACGCGACGGCAAGCCGCCATTCGGACATATGCCGCGTATCTGGGTGTACCCCTGCGTTATCCCCAACCGAAGCGAGCATCGTTTGTGTCGGTGGCCGCGCCGCTGGTTGCCGTTGCGTTGATGCTGGTGGTCGTCGTTGTCTACTTTTTCTAGTGCATGCACAGAGATGTGGTATACTGGAAAGCAGCAATCTATACTGTCGAATGACGGGCGTGGGAGAGCGCCGCGTAAGCGGTCGCCGAAGGAGCAAGCCAGGGAAGCCGGACCCTGTGCGAATCTCTCAGGCTGAAGGACTGCGCCCCGACGACCCTCTGGAGAGCCCGTCCATTCGGGCGCCGACGGAGAAACCCGTCATGCGGGGCATCTCACAGGTCAGTGGACAGAGGTCAGGCGCAATGTCTGACCCTGTCCTTTTTATTTGACGAGGAGGTCGCCTGATGAGTGATTACGGCGGGCTGCGTCGCACGCCATTGTACGAGCGGCACCTGGCGCTCGGCGCGCGGATGGTGGAGTTCGGCGGCTGGGAGATGCCGGTGCAGTACAGCGGGATCATCGATGAGCATCGCGCGGTTCGTGAAGCCGCTGGTCTGTTCGATATCAGTCACATGGGCGAAGTTGAGGTGCAGGGACCGGATGCGCTGCCGTTTCTTCAGTATCTGGTCACGTATGATGTCGCCGCTATTTCGCCCGGTCAGTCGAACTATGCGCTGATGTGCCTTCCCAATGGCGGGATCATCGACGATACGTTCATCTACAACCTGGGCGATCATTACCTGATCGTCATCAATGCCGCCAACACCGCGAAGGATGTCGCCTGGATGCAGGAATGCGCAGAAGGGTTCGATGTGACGG
This sequence comes from Roseiflexus sp., assembly GCA_034436075.1. Classification (GTDB taxonomy): domain Bacteria; phylum Chloroflexota; class Chloroflexia; order Chloroflexales; family Roseiflexaceae; genus Roseiflexus. The sequence goes on along the minus strand of DAOTWI010000879.1, from coordinate 1,284 downwards.
TCACTGATGTGTCGGAGCGCACCGGTATGCTGGCGCTCCAGGGTCCGGCAGCTGAGGCGCTGCTGGCGCAGGTTGCGGGCGCCGACCTTGCGGCTTTGCCGTTCCATGGCGTCATGCGCGGGATCGTGGCGGGCATGCCGGCAATCGTGGCGCGCACCGGGTATACCGGTGAGGACGGATTTGAACTCTTCGTCGCCGCAGAAGATGCTGCGCGCCTGTGGGATGCGCTGCTCGACGCCGGGCGCAGCGCAGGGCTGAAACCGTGCGGGTTGGGAGCGCGCGACAGTCTGCGCTTTGAGGCGTGCCTGGCGCTCTATGGTCACGAGATTACTGAGGATACCAACCCGTATGAGGCGCGGCTCGGATGGGTGGTCAAACTCGACAAGGGCGACTTCATTGGACGGGATGCGTTGCAGCGCATCAAACAGGAAGGGGTGCAGCGGCGTCTCACCGGGTTTGAAATGGTGGGGCGCGGCGTGGCGCGCGGCGAGTATGAAATCCGCGATCTGGAAGGAAGACCCATTGGCAAGGTGACAAGCGGCATGCCATCACCGACGCTTGGCAAGAATCTTGGCATGGGATATGTACCGGTTGCTCTCTCAACCGAAGGGAGTGAGTTCGATGTCGTGGTGCGCGACCGGCCGGTGCGCGCGCGCGCGGTGAAAATGCCGTTCTATCGTCCACGCTACAAGAAGTGATGCACGGCTGACGTTCACTCTATGCTTGCAGGAGGAAACCCATGGCTTTCAAGACGCCTGCCGAATTGCAGTACAGCGCAACGCACGAGTGGATTCGGATCGAAGGCGATGAAGCGACGGTCGGGATCACCGATTACGCCCAGGACGCGCTCGGTGATGTCGTCTACGTCGATCTGCCGCAGGTCGGCGCGCGCTTCGAGGCGGACGGCGTGTTCGGCGCGGTCGAGTCGGTCAAAGCGGCATCCGACCTGTATCTGCCGGTCGCTGGAGAGATCATCGCCGTCAATGATGCGCTGGTCAATGCTCCTGAGTTGATTAACAAAGACCCGTATGGCGAAGGGTGGATCGTGAAGATCAGGGTCGCACCCGGCGTCGGCGCGTTGATGAGCGCGGAGGCGTATACCGCATTTGTCGAGTCAATCAAGCACTAGTAGGGGCGCGGCGCGCCCGACCCGGGTATCAATACGTTGATGAGCGCAGCGGCATATGTTGGCGCATGCAATCCAGTAGGGGCGCGGCGCCGCCGCGCCCGACCCGGGTATCAATACGTTGATGAGCGCAGCGGCATATGTTGGCGCATGCAATC
>DAOTWI010000878.1:0-2181 GCA_034436075.1 Roseiflexus sp. | reverse complement strand
GCCTGGAAGGGCTCGACGCGGCGCAACTCGAACAGGTGCCGCCCGATGTGCTGCGCTCGCTGGCGCAGCGAATCGACATCTTTTCGCGCGTCAGCCCGGCGTACAAACTGCGCATCGTCCAGGCGCTCCAGCGCGCCGGGCGCGTCGTGGCGATGACCGGCGACGGCATCAACGATGGACCGGCGTTGCGGGCGGCTGATATCGGCGTCGCCATGGGGCGCGATGGCAGCCAGCTGGCGCAGGAAGTCGCCGACATTGTGATCCGCGACGACAATCTGCAAACGATCATCGTCGCTATCGAGCAGGGGCGTGCCATCTATGACGATATCAAGAAGGCGGTCCATTTCATTCTGGCAAGCAACACGAGCGAGATTGCCGTGACGTTGATCGCGACCGCTGTCGGGGCAGGGGAACCGTTCAACCCCATCCAGTTGCTCTGGATCAATCTGGTGACCGACATTCTTCCCGAACTGGCTTTGGGCGTCGAACTGCCGGAAGCGGATGTCATGTCGCGCCCGCCGCGCGATCCGCATGCACCGATGTTTTCGCGCGCCGATCTCCAGAACATCGGGTTCGAGGGCGGGTTGCTGACGGCAAGCACCCTGGCCGCCTATGGGGCGGGATTGGCGCGCTATGGCATCGGACCGCGCGCCAGCACGATTGCGTTCGCAACCATTACGACCGCGCAGTTGCTCCATGCGCTCAGTTGTCGATCTGAGCGCCACAGTATCTTTGAGCGCGGGGCATGCCCGCCCAATCCCTACATGCCGCTGGCTATCGGCGGCGGGCTCGGTCTCCAGGCGCTGGCGACATTCCTGCCCGGATTGCGCAGCATTCTTGGCACAACGCCGCTCGGACCGCTCGATTGGGCGATGGTGGCGGGCGCTGCGGTTGCGCCGTTGATCATCAATGAAATCAAAAAGGAGATTGTTCGCTCCCGCATCCAGGAGGAGACATACGAGGAGAGGTGAGGAGATGGCATCGCACTACATCTTCACGTCTGAGTCGGTCAGCGCCGGGCACCCGGACAAACTGTGCGACCAGATCAGCGATGCGCTGGTTGGCCACTACCTCCGGCAGGACCCGTTCGCATCGGTGGTCGCCGAATGCGCCGTCTCGACCGGCATTCTGTTCGTGTCGGTCAAGGTCGCCGCTGATGCCGTCGTCGATATTCCCAACACGGCGCGCGAGATCATTCTCGAGGTTGGCTACAATCGGGGCGCATTCAACGGGCGCACATGCACGGTGATGACCAGCTTGAGCGAAATGAATGGCTTCCGCCCGCGGTTCGACGACACAGACAGTCTCGCGCAACTGACGGCGCAGGAGAATGTGACCCTCTTCGGATACGCCTGCGCCCATACCCCCGACCTTGCCCCGCTGCCGATCTGGTGCGCGCACCGCCTCATGCGCCAGTACGACCGGGTGCGTCAGGAGTCGATCCACTACCTGGCGCCCGACGCCAAGTGTCAGGTCGGCGTTGCATTCACCGGGCACATACCCCGGCGCATCGACAGCATTACCCTGCTCGCCAGCCAGCAAGACTCGCGCGTATCGCTGGCGACGCTCCGCAACGACCTGATGGAGCAGGTCATCCGCCCGGCGTTTGTCGATCAACCCTTTGCTCCTGACGACCGCACCCGGATTCAGATTAACCCGGAAGGCGCGATCTTCGAGGGTGGTCCGGCGTTGCACGCGGGCCTGACGGGGCGGAAGAACGGCGTTGACGCCTACGGCGGATTTTCGCGCCAGAGCGGTGCGGCGCTGAGCGGCAAAGACCCCACGCGCATCGACCGGGTCGGCGCGTATGCCGCCCGTCACGCCGCCAAGAATATCGTCGCTGCTGGTCTGGCGGAACAGTGCGAGGTGCAACTGAGTTATTCCATCGGCATCGCTGAACCGGTGAGCGTGCGGGTCGACACGTTCGGCGCCGGTCACATCGATGACGATACACTGACTGATCGGGTCGCCGCGCATTTCGATTTCCGCCCTGGCGGGATCATCCGGCGGCTGCGGCTGCGTGAACTCGCAATGATGTGCAATGGCAACCTCTACCGGCAGCTGGCGGTCTATGGGCATGTTGGGCGGTCGGACCTGGAGTTGCCGTGGGAGGCGACGGACGAGGTTGAGGCGCTGCGGTCGTGGCTGCGGTGAGTGGTCTACTCTCCCTGCTGCATCCGC
>DAOTWI010000877.1:0-5467 GCA_034436075.1 Roseiflexus sp. | reverse complement strand
CTGCGCCATGCTGTCCAGGTGCGCCGGTTCGCGCACCAGGCGCGTGCCGTGGCCGCGCCCGCCGCTGTACGACTTGAGCACCAGCGGGTAGCCGAGTCGTTCGGCTGCATCGTGCAACGCCTCTCGTTCCGATGCGTGGTAGGCGCGTGGTGAATGGCGCGGCACAGCGATTCCGGCAGCGCGCACTGCTTCGAGCGTAGCGATTTTGTCGCGCATCTTCGCCAGCGCTGCGCTCGACGGTCCGATAAAGACGATGCCTGCTTCTTCGCATGCGCGCGCAAACTCATCGTGTTCGGCGAGGAAGCCGTAGCCGGGATGGATCGCATCAGCGCCGCAATCGCGCGCGATCTGAACGAGCGCCGCCGCGTCGTGGTAGAGCGCGCCCGAACTCAGCCGCACGCATGCATCCGCCAGACGCACATGGAGCGAACTGAGGTCGGAGTCGTCGTAGAGCGCGATCGTTCGGATGCCCATGTCGCGGCAGGTGCGGATGATGCGAACCGCAATTTCACCCCGGTTGGCAACAAGAATTGTGCGAAACATGGGTCTCCTCTCAGGACGGCGAGATGCCGTGCTTGCGCGGCACGTGGCGTTCACGCTTCGAAAGAGTCACTTCCAGCGCCTTGATCAGCACCCGGCGCGAGTCGCGCGGCTCGATCACGTCATCGATCAGCCCGCGGGCCGCCGCAACATACGGGTTGTTGAAGCGTTCCTGGTACTCTTCGACCAGTTCGCGCCGCTTCGCTTCCGGATCAGGCGCGCTCTTGACCTCGTTGCGGTACAGGATGTTCACTGCGCCAGCCGCGCCCATCACGGCGAGTTCGGCGTTGGGCCAGGCGTACAACAGGTCGCCGCGCAATCCTTTGCTGCTCATGACGCAGTAGGCGCCACCATAACTCTTGCGCAGGATGATCATCAGTTTGGGGACAACGGCTTCCGAATAGGCGTAGATCATGCGCGCGCCGTTGCGGATGATGCCGCCGTATTCCTGGTTTGTGCCAGGCAGGAAGCCGGGAACGTCCTGCAAGGTGATGATCGGCACGTTGTAGGTATCGCAAATGCGAATGAAATGCGCTGCCTTGATCGACGCCTTGATGTCGATGCAGCCTGCCAGCACCATCGGTTGGTTGGCGACGATGCCGACGACATAGCCGTTCAGCCTGCCGAACCCGACGACCATGTTTTGCGCCCAGAGCGCGTGCACCTCGAAGAACCGCCCGTCGTCGAGAATGCTGCTGATCACCTGGCGCACATCGTAGGGCTTGGTCGGATCAACAGGCACGATCTCTTCGAGTTCGGGGCAGCGCCGTTCAGGATCGTCCACCGGGCGGACATAGGGCGGATCGTCCTGATTGTTGAGCGGCAGGTAACTGAGGAGTTCACGCGCCATCGCCAGGCACTCCTGGTCGTCGCGCGCAAGGAAGTGGCTGACGCCGCTCTCTTCAGCGTGGATGCGTCCGCCGCCAAGTTGATCCTGGGTGACATCTTCCTGCATGACGGCGCGCACGACTTCGGGACCGGTGATGAACATGTAGGCGTTCTCGGTCATGAAGATGAAGTCGGTCAGCGCCGGGGAATAGACTGCGCCGCCAGCGCATGGTCCCATGATCAGCGAGAGTTGCGGAATAACTCCTGACGCTTCACAGTTCGCGTCGAAGATGCGCGCATATCCGCCCAGGCTATCGACCCCCTCCTGGATGCGCGCGCCGCCTGAGTCGTTGATGGCGATGAAGGGACAGCCATACTTCAGCGCCATGTGCATCGCCTTGACGATTTTGTTGGCGTGCATTTCGCCGAGTGAACCGCCCATCACCGAGGCGTCCTGCGCTGCAACAAAGGCGCGGCGCCCGTTGATCAACCCGAAGCCAGTAACGACGCCATCGCCGTACCGTGAACGTTTTCCGCCGGAATACACCTCATAGCGCGGCAACACCAGGGTGTCGATCTCTTCGAACGTCCCCGGGTCGAAGAGCAGATCAACGCGCTCACGCGCCGTCAGACGCCCCTTTTTGTGCTGCGAATCGGCGTCCTGCGCGGTGCCGCGCGCAATCGCTTTGCGCTGGCGTAGTTTCTCGATATACTCCTGCATACTCGTCATGGGGCAACTCCATCTCCAATCCGTCGTGCTTCTGCAATGGAATCGGCAGCGTTCATTGCGAGTCCGATATCTGCTGTGGCGAGGGTCAGCACAAATCCGCCCATCTGTCGCCACCAGCCGCCATGGACGCGCGCGTTCAGTTCGGGACGGCACATCACCGTGATCGGCGCCCATCCGTCTGGAGCGGGTTCGTCCGGCAGGCAGACGATCTGGCGCGTATCGACCGTCAGTCCGCAGCGGAGCGACTTGAGCGCCGCTTCTTTGGCGCTCCAGATGACGGTCGTCAGCAATGGCTGCGCCGATGGCGGCGCGCGACGCACCCGTGCGATTTCGGCATCGGTGAAGAAATCGGTCACGAACCCGGGATCGCGCGGCTCGATATATTCGATGTCGGCGCCCGGCGTGTATCCTGGTGCGGCGGTCAGCGCACAGAAGGCATGGTCGTGGCTGTGACTGATCGAGAGCGTCAGTCGATCAACAATCGCAGCGTGTCCGTTCTGGCTCTGGAGGCGCGGCGCGCCGTCCGGGTCTGCAAGGATGACGATGTCCCGCAGTGCGGGACGCCGTCCAGTGACCAGTTCGATATAGGATGCCGCCAGATGCTTCGCCGTCCAGCGCCCGAGCAGCCAGTCGCGGCGGCGCTTTTCGCGAGTCATCGACCGGAATCGCACCTCCTCGACACTGCTGAGCAACCCTTCCGGGGGTTCAGCGCAGGCAAGCGCAGGGTGATCGGCGAGCGTCTGAATCAGCCAGTACATCATAGAACGACAATCCGAACGGCGAGGCGTCAGGGTACGGCGGAGAAGACGCCTGACGCCTCGCATAGGATGAGATTACACGGTGACTTCGCCCGGCAGCCGCGAGGTGCGGTAGCCGCGCAGGTCGACGTAGACGTTGCCGTCGGTGTCGACCACCTGCACGTCATACGACGCTCCGCCGTCGATGGCAGTGACGAGCGCGTAGAGGCGGCGCCCTTCTGCGCGCTCCGGCTGCCGGTGGATGGTGACGCTTCCGATGGCGGCTGGCAATGCCATTGCCCTTTGGGTGACCATCTCCCACATTCCTGCCGCCTGGAAGCAGAGTTCGATCAGCCGCGGCGCGATCAGCATCGGCGCGTCCGGTGCGCTGTTTGGCGGCAGACCGTCCGCCATCAGCGCCACTGCCCGGTCGCCCATCACGCCGATGCGCTCCATCACCTGGTACGCCGGTCCGTGGAAGTAGACCCGGTAGATGCGTTCCCGATCGATGTCGAGCGCCTCGGCTGATGGCGGTACGAAGTCGATCTTCCGCTCTTCGACCGGCGCCGCCGTGAGGTAGACTTCACCGACGAAGTGGGTGTCGAAGCGCGGCGGCAGTTCGGGCCGTGGTTGCACCATACCGCGCAGCGTCGTCTTCGCCACGAGCGTCCCGTTGCCCGTCGGGTGGATCGTCGCGCTCAGGTAGAGTGTGCGCGGCTGGTTGCGATGGAACTTGAACGGGCTGCTGAACTGCTCGCTGATCGACGCGACACGGAAGCCAGGCGCGAGGAGCGTCGCCAGCTCGGCGAACGCCTCGGTTCCCATCACGCCAGGCAGCACCGGCACCCCGTCGATCTGATGGTCGTAGAGGAACGGCTGCTCCTTTGGATCCAGGGTCGTCTCCACCTCGATGCCGCCGTACAACTTGAAGGCTTTGACGCTCCCGATCATCAGGCGCCCGCCGGTATCGACCTTCGACGGGTCGAGACCGCCGGTTTCATCAAACTCCGCCGCCAGGATGCCAAGCCGCTGCCCGACGACGATCTCGCCGCAGAAGGCGCTCTTCGTCAGTTCACGGCGAATGGTCGGAATGCCGGCTTCTGGCGGCAGCATGTCGATGCCTGCCATCTCCATAATCTTCGGAATGGAACCGCGCGTCGCCATCCCGATGCCGCCCCAGGCCGTCCAGTCAATGGCGATGCCGCGCGTCTCCGGTCGCCAGGTGCGCATGCTGCTCGTCACTTTGCAGAGCAGGTCGTTGGCGGATGAGTAGTCCGACTGGCCGCTGTTGCCGAAGCGACCGGCGACCGAGCTGAAGACTACCGTCGCGCCGATTGGCATGCCCTTCGCTGCGTTCAGGATGCTGAAGTAGCCATCCGCCTTGATGTCGAACACCAGGTCGAACTCCTTTGGCTCCTTGTCGGGCAGCGCCTTGGAGATCTCGATGCCGCCGGCGTGCAGCAGCACGTCGATCCGCCCGTAGCGCTCGCGCACATCGGCGATGACCGCCGCCACGCCGGGACCGTCGAGCAGGTTGACGCTGAAGTAATGCGCCGTGCCGCCAGCAGCCTGAACCGCTTCGATGGCGCGCAACGCCGCCTCTTCACGCTCGATCGCCAGGATCTTGCGGTCGATCATCACCGGCGTGGGGCGTTCGCCCGCTGCGCGGAAGTCGTCGATCAATTTGCGCTTGAGCGCCTCTTTGTCTTGGCGGAACAGCGCAATGTTTGGATCGTCCGGGTTCGGCTTCGGCGTCAGGTCGAGCAGGTAGAAGACGCCGCCGGACGCCGCCGCCAGATCGGCGGTGATGGCGGAGGTGATGCCGCCTGCCGCGCCAGTGACAACGAACACGGTGTCCTTGCCCAGGGTCATGCCGGGCGAACCGTCGGCAGCCGGACGCTCCTCGAAGGTGACGGTGAAGCGCAGGCTGTCACGGTAGCCGACTTCGACGACGCCAGGATCGAAGAGGGTCTCGGCGATCAGCAGGTCTGCCGGTTCCGCCGTCTTGCGTCCCGGCTCGAAGTCAACCGCCTTGACCAGGATATCCTGCCGCTCACGCTTGTACGACTTGGTGCAGCCGGAGACAGCCCCGCCGAGCGGCGCGGATGCGCCTTCCGGTCCGTAGCCGTGCAACCCGCCGAGGCGCGTCGCCGAAACCAGGAACGTGCCCGGTCCCACGAGCGTGTCGTACAGTGTGCGCAGTGTCAGGTAGAGGTTCTTAACGCGCACCCGGTTCAGTTCGCGCCAGGTCGCCAGGTCCATATCCTCAATTGCCGGTTCGACGTCGAGCGCCGGCAGCCAGTAGACGCCGTGGATCGGTCCTTCCGCCAGCCACCCTTTGAGCCGCTGCTCCAGTTCCCCGGCGGATGGCGGCTCTTCGATGACCAGCGTGCCGACTCCACGCTTCTCCAGGCGGTTGAGCAGCGCCTTGCCGACGCCGCCGCGGTCCATCATCACAACGACGCGGGTGTTGCCGTCGAGCGCAACGCCGGTCGGCTTGCACAGGTCGATTGCCGGGCGCAACGCCGGAACGACGACACGGCGCGGAGCCATATCGGCGTTTTCGACTGGCGCGAGTGTGACGGTTGGTTGCGCTGCGGGCGCGGGTGCGGCAGGCGCCGCTGGCGCAGCC
>DAOTWI010000876.1:0-2776 GCA_034436075.1 Roseiflexus sp. | reverse complement strand
TCCCTCGCCAGGGCGCACCATCCGCATCAGGATGCGACGCGCCGTCACCTGATCCTCCGGGATCAGGCTGTCGTAGAGCGCATCGGCGCTGCGCGCCAGCGCCCGCCGCCCGCCGCCGATCTGCTGGTATGCCTGCCAGGTCACCCGGTTGCGGTCGCGCGCATCCCACAGTTTGAGCAGTGAGAATTGCAACAGCGGCAACGCAGCCGGCTCGCCGAGGGTGTCGTGCAGCAAGGCGTCGACGACGCCCGGCTCAAACTTGAGACCGACCAGTTCCGCCGGACGTTCAATCGCCTCGCGCATTTCGCTGGCGCTGAGCGGCAAAAGTTGCACCCGCGCCCGTTCCATCCACTGTTGGAGCGACGGTTCGAGCGCAATAAAACTCTCGAAGTCGCTGCGCATCGTTGTGATGACGATGTGCCGGGGTGACGGATGCTCCACAAGGGCGACCATCGCCTCAACGAACGCATGGCGCTCGGCTTCATCGTCGGTGAGGGTGAACAATTCTTCCAGTTGATCGACAACCAGCACCACCGGTTCGGGTCCGTCGAAGGCTGCAACCGCCTGTTGCGAGTCGCGCAACTGTTCCGCCAGTTCCTCATCGCTCGCCAGGTCATCGGGTTGTCCGTTCAGGCGACGCAGCGCGCGCGCCAGGTGCATAAGCGGCTGCTCACCCGGCGTCACCACCGGCGCGTAGCGCCAGGCGCCGCTGCCGGGCAGCGCATGCTGTTTCAGGGCAGGGATCAGCCCGGCGCGCACCACCGACGACTTACCGGCGCCGGAAGGACCGAGCAGCGCCAGCATGCGATGGTCATTCAGCCGGTTGACAAGGAACTCCACCAGGCGCCGCCTGCCGAAGAAGCGCGCCGCATCCTCTTCGCGGAACGGGTCCAACCCGACATACGGGCACTGCGCATCGTCCAGTTCCGGCGCAAGCGACGGATCGAACTCATCGAGCGTGGCGTCGGGCGGCTCATACCCTTTCCGAATAAGAATCGTCGCCCAGTAATCGAGCAGACTCTGCGCCGCATTGCGCTCGTCTTCATCTTCGAGGACGACGCCGGTGGCGCTGCCGCGCGCAATGATCTCCGCCGCCAACCCCAGAACCTGCGGCGTCAACCCCTCATCGCGCTGGCGGCGGAGCATGTCGGTGTGCGCCGCGCGCAACGCCGCGAATGAAGGGTATGCCAGCACCTCATGGTGAGGCGTATGTTCCGGTGATGAGTGATCAGTCATGGTGTCAGAACCCTGAGGATGGAAGCCAGCGGCTCGCCAACCTTGCGTAATTCATCACACACACGTTTGAGTTCGATATCGACGCGGAAGAAGCGTTCCCCTGCCTGGCGACGAAAGCGACGGAAGAACTGCCGCGTGCGGGACGGATCGGCGGCTTCCAGCGCACTGGTCACCTTGTCGGCGTCATTCTTCAAGGCGGCGCCCCAGGACTCGGCGCTTTCCAGGTAGAGCGGCGCTACCCGTTCGCGCACATCGGGCCACGAGAGTTCCAGTTCGGTGATGTCCTGGTCGATGAACTGCTCGATCCGGCGAAGCTCAAGATCAATGATCTGCCAGCGATCATGCTCGTCAACGAGACTGGTCAGACTGGCGCTGAGCGTCGTCAGCGCCGCGACGCCGAGTTCGATCTGGCTGATCCTGGCGGCATCATATCCCGCTTTGCCGAGCCAGTCGCGCACGGCGGACATGCCCTGCACAAGCGACGCCAGGCGCAGGGCGCGCGCGGCGGTGTTGAGGCGGGCATTGATCAGGGTCGGCTGGGTGGTCAGTACCCGATTGAGCGGGCGAATCGCTTTTTTCAGCAGCTTCAGGTCGTTGGCTTCGATCGCCTGAGCAACGTCTGTCTGTGCGAGACGCACATCCGCCACCCACAGCAACTCGCTCGCTGGCAGCCGGTTGCGTTCAGTCACCTGTTCCAGGTCGCGCAGAACGCCCTGGAGCGTCACCTCGTAATTAGCGATGCTCTCCCACGCCAGATCATCGTCCGGCAGGCGACGCATGTCGATGACAATCGGGTTGTAGCAGTGGAACTGGAGCGAGTGCAGTTGATCATGCACATCTTTGTAGTCCGCCAGAATGTCGATCTGGCGCGCCGCAGCTTGAAAATCGGCGCGAAACGCGATCACCGCCTCACGCACATCACTACCCGCATCGATAAGCTCCTCGATTGCCTGAATACCGGTTCCGACGGAACGAGCCGAAACTTCCGCCACGGTCGATGGCGTATGAGCGACAGGCGGCTCGAACAGGCGACCATCCTCGGTGCGTGTGTAGATCACCGGAATGCCCCAATCGGCGCGACCAAGCCCGGCAATGTTCATGACGGCGCGGCGCCCCTCGGTGACGCAAAAATCGATCGGAAAGGCATCCGCGAGAGCGCGGTAGAATGCCCCGGCAAAAGCGCGGGTGGCTTCCTCCGGCGCCTGAAACTGCATCGCAATGACCGCCGGAATCTGGGCGCGCACCAGGGCGGGCGCAATACTGCGCATCGGGTCGAGCGCCAGTTGCCCGGTGGCGCAGGCGTCGAGCACCACCAGCCGCAGGTTGCTCCGGTCGAGCATAATGCCGAGTTGCAGCGCGCTGATCGGTTCCGGGTCGCCAAGGTCGTCCTCGAACATCAGACGCGCCGTGACGCCACCGGCGGCAAACCCGCCATGACCGACGAAATGCCAGATATGGTACCCTTCGCGCAGCCGGTTCTGCAGCGTGGCAGCCGTCAGGTGCGGTTCGACCGTGGTCGAGACCTGGTTGCCGAAGCGTT
>DAOTWI010000875.1:0-5764 GCA_034436075.1 Roseiflexus sp. | reverse complement strand
CGATCTGTTTCCTCTCGAATAATCATCCTGACCGCTCTATGGAACAGGACTTACGCGGCGGCGCGTTTTCTGGCTGCGCCAGAGCCTGCGACAGCGTGGCGCTCCTATCAAGGCGGTGCGGTGGCCGCCGCATCGCACTACAAAAGAAGACACATACCGCTCTGCCGAAGGCAAAGAGAGAGCCGTTGCGCGGCTCGTCTGTAAGGTGACCGCGTAACTCCTGTATGTAAGGGGCGGCAGGTCGATACTGCCGCCATGAAAAAAACCGGGTTTTTCTCCGCTCTTTTCTCTGATTCGTGTAACATCCCCTTGACATAGCAAACATGTTCTGGTACCATACATATACGAAATAGCACATGTGTTTTACTTTTGCTGTCACACGCCCACAGCGGCGCGAAGGATCAGAACTGAAGTCAAGGAGGGTGAACGATGGCAGTCACAAGCAAGAATCTGCGCAACAATGCGCGTCTATCGTCAAATCGCCCGCTGACGGTTGTTCCGCGTGTGGGCGTCAACAGTGTCATGTATCTGATCACCGGGTTGCTGGCGCTCCTGGCAATCTACGCCGTGATGGGCAATGTCGTCGGGTGGGGGCGCGAGCGGCTTGATGATCTGCGCTACGGCGCCACGCGCACCTTTCACGCGCAGGCGATCGTCGGGCACGGAGACAATCCTGCGACGCCGAGCCACTTTATTGCGATGAACCTCAACCGGCAGGTTGTTGTGGTTTATATGCCGGGGGGCGATAGCACAAAAACCAGGGTGATCACCGGTCCGTATCTATTCGGCGCTGGAGAAGACAAAACGCCCGTGCTGCTCGATTTTGCCGATCTCAACAACGACGGCGCGCTCGACATGCTGGTGAAGGTGAAGAATGAGGCGATTGTTTACCTGAACCGCAATGGTCAGTTCGAGCCAATTTCGCCTGAAGATCGCGCGCAGTTGATGAGAGTGGCGCGGTAACCGCCCATTCTTCCGGGTCGTCCGCTCGTGTTCTGTATGGTATGATGAGAGAAGGTATTCTCCCCGATGCGCGCCTGGCATAGCACCAGGCGCGTTGCTGTCTCGATGAGGACGACACCCATGCTGGATGGTCCCGGAAGACGGCGCCCCCGCCGTCTGTTTGAGCCGGAAACCGCTGCGACCTGGCCCGAACGCCTGCGACAGGTGCGCGATGCGTTCGGCAACATTCCTGGCGCGTTTCGCCTGGTATGGCGGGCAGACCGCCATTCGACCGTTATTATGGCGCTCCTGACGTTGATCGCAGCGGCGCTTCCCGCAGCCCAGGCGTGGGCGGGTGCGCTGATCGTCGACTCGGTCGTCGCTTCGTTTACCGCGCGCCTCGATCCGCTCGTCGGTCTTGAGCACGCGCTGCCCTACCTGGGATTTGAACTGGCGCTGCTGCTGATCGGCGCTGCGTCCACCCAGATGCGCACCTTTTATGAGCATGTGCTCAATGCGCGCCTGGCGCATACCATCAATACCGAGATTATTCGCAAAGCCCTGACGCTCGATCTCCACTACTTCGAGGACGCCAGTTTCTACGATAAACTGCAAAATGCCCGGCGCGAAGCCGACTTCCGCGCACTTGGCATTATCAATGGATCGTATAACGTGGTGCAGAACCTGCTGACGCTCCTCTCGTTCGCGGCGCTGCTCCTGGCGTTCAGCCCGTTGATTACGCTCGTGCTGTTTGGAGCGACGATCCCGGCATTTGTGGCGCAGGGGCGGTTCAGCAATCTCTATTTTCGCCTGCTGACCTGGCGCGCGCCGGAGTTCCGCCGCATGCAGTACCTCGAACACGTTCTGACTGTCGATAGCAGCGCCAAAGAAGTTAAGTTGTTCAATCTGGGCGAGCCGTTGTTGAAACGCTACAGCGACGCCTTCCAGATATTCTTCCGTGAAGATGCCGACCTTGCGCGCCGCCGTTCGATCATCAGCGCGGGATTGGGCGTGCTCGCCAACCTCAGTTACTACGGCGCCTACGCCTGGATCGTCTTCCTGACGATCGGTGGCGCAATTACGCTGGGCGGCATGACCTTCTACCTGACCCTGTTTCGCCAGAGCCAGGGCGCGTTTCAGGGACTGTTCGGCAGTATTACACGCCTGTACGAACACGGTCTGTTCATGGAGAACCTGTTCACATTTCTGAGCCTGTCACCGCAGATGACGCAGGCGACACAGCCGGTCCCTCTTCCGCCGCAGTTGCAGCGCGGTCTCGAGTTTCGCAACGTATCATTTCGCTACCCCGGACGCGACGATTGGGCATTGCGCGAGATCAATCTGACGATCGCTCCAGGCGAAAAACTGGCGCTCGTCGGTCCGAATGGCGCAGGAAAGACGACGCTGATCAAACTCCTCACCCGCCTCTACGACCCGACCGAGGGACAGATTCTTCTCGATGGGGTAGACCTGCGCGACTACGATCTCGACGAGCTGCGCCAGCGCATTGGCGTGATCTTTCAGGATTTCGTTCGCTACCAGTCGACGGTGCGCGAAAACATTGGCTTTGGCCAGATCGACCACCTTGACGATGCACAGCGGATCGGCGCAGCGGCGCAGCGCGGCGGCGCCGACGATGTCGTGGCCGCGCTGCCAGCCGGTATGGAGACGATGCTCGGACGCTGGTTCGATCACGGGTTTGAACTCTCCGGCGGGCAGTGGCAGAAAATTGCGTTGAGCCGCGCGTTTATGCGCGATGGTGAGGTGCTGGTGCTCGATGAGCCAACCGCCGCTCTCGACGCCGAGCGCGAGTACGAGATTTTTCAGCGGTTCCGCGAGTTGACGGCAGGAAAGATTGCCGTGCTGATCTCCCATCGATTCTCGACGGTGCGCATGGCGGATCGGATTGCGGTCATTGAAGGGGGGCGGATAACGGAGGTAGGATCGCACGCCGAACTGGTGCGACAGGGCGGAACCTATGCCCGCCTGTTCGAGATGCAGGCGGAGGGGTATCGCTGATCACGGTCGGACGCGGTAAATCGTCACTTCGCTGTTCTGGAATGCAATATCTCCCAGGGCAGGAAACTTTGCCAACCCCTCCGCCGGATAGGTCTGGCGTTCGGCTTCGCCGACATAGATGTAGTCCACGCCATAGGTTGCCAGCAGCGCACGCGCCTGTTCAACATCAGTCGTGCTGTAGATCGTCGCCACATCGGCGGCGCGCGGCGCGATCTGCGCCAGCACGTGCGGGTCGCCGCCGCGCCATTGTTGCTGGTGCCCTTCCCACCCCATTACGGTCGCCCGCCCGGTGCTCGACGAGACGCCGCCGTATCCGATGCCTGCGGTGTCGTAGGATGGTCCCACGGCTTCGAGGATGACGGCATTGCCAGGGGTATTGGCGCGCCCCCAGGCGATTGCTGCGGCGCCTTCCGGCGTTTGCTCGCGCGGCGTGCGCCCTTCCAGCCCGGCATGCCGCCCCTCGGTGAACGCTTTGCCCGCCGTCAACCACGGGTAGGTCAACCCACTTGCCAGAAGCATGAGTGCGACTGCCGGCGCCGCCAGAGCCGCAGCGGTGCAGGCGCCTCTGCGTGGTTGCGCCTGCCAGCAGGTTCCAGCGATCTGCGCCAATCGCCAGGCGGCGTATCCACCGGCTACACCCCAGATCAGCCATACCTGGTAGTAGAACTTGAAGACGGTGTTCATCCGGTTCTCAAAGACATCGCGGATGTACACCAGTTCGACGCCAAGGCAGATCGCGCTGCCCAGCGCCAGCGCCCCCAGAGCGAAGGCGTCTGCTGGATCATCGGCGCGTTGCACGGCGATCAGCGCCGCCGCCAGACCCGCCAGAAGAAGCGCCGCCAGCGGAAAGCCGATGAATGCGCCGAAGACAACCACAATGCCCGATGCGATCAGCAGCGCGCGCGCCGTGCCGCGCGCCAGCGCCGCTGCCAGACCGATGAGCGGCGTCAGAAAAATGCCGAAGATGATCAGAAAACTGTGCAAACCGGTCTTGCTGCTGACGAAGCCAAGGATGCGGGTAAGCCCGCCGATCAGCGGCAGATCGATGAGCGGCGCGCGCCCGCCGATCAATGAGGTGAAAGTGAGCAGGAATGGCGCGATCAGGATAACGCTCGTCGCAATGACAAGCGCTGCATTTGCAAGGTAGCCGCGCCAGTGCGGCGCGAGGCGGTCGATGAGCGGCACGCCAGAGGACGATACGCCTGAGAGCGCAGCGATGTCGGGCTGTGTTGCGGTTTTGAGCGCCAGCGCTCCCAGAAAGAGCAACAGACAGGTTGGCAGGTCCCAGCTGTTGATCATATACAGGCTGCCAAGAATCACGCCAGACAACAGGAGTTCGGCGCGGTTGCGCCACAGGCGCAGCGGCGCCGATCGCGCTAGCAGGCTTAGCGCCAGCGCCAGCGCCAGGACGCCGAATGGCAGCGCCATGACGTGGGGATGCATGTCGCCGAGCCAGAACGAGAAGAAGGGAAACTCGGTGATGGCGTAGTGGCGCGCCACTTCAATCTGCTGTGTGTCCGGGTTCCAGCCAGGGCGTTCGTCCCACACAACTCGTGAGGGCCACCACCAGTTGAAATCGGCGATCCGATCTTCCCGTCTCAGGGTTGCGAACTCATTAAAATCGCCTGTGCGCGCCGGATACGGCAGGGTGATCGTTTCGACGCCGCTCAACGCCTGTACAACCGCAGATGCCAGTTGCACGCCATCGAGCGCCACGACGCGTTCATTGCCGACCACAACCTGCAATGTTGCGGATTGATTGCCCGCCAGCAGCACCGCAACGACTGTGAGCAGAGCGGCGATCCATCCCTGCCACGACCCTCGACGGCGCGCGTTCTCTGGCGCTGGCTGTGCGTTCTCTGGCGCCGGCGCTGCCTCGCTCTCTGGCGCATCGCCATTCGCACTATCGGGAGATGCCTGGGGCGGCTGGGCGCTCGCTGGAACCGGGAGTTCCGTGAGTTCTTTCCGGGCAATCATCGGCTGCTGCGGGCTGCTCACGGTGCGGCGCATGCTCCACAATACGGTGCGCTCCTGGCTGATCGGGTGTACGAATGCTGTCTGAAGGGTGTTGCGAGAAACTGTCCGGTCTGCATGCGCTACCGCAGCATCTGCGCGATCAGGAGCAGCAGCAGCCGAAGACTGCAATGTCGAAGCATTGCGCGGCGCCGCCGTCGCCAGCGCAACCAGGTTGGAGATCAGTCCGGCAATGCCGAGCGCCGTCAGTGCGAAAGTCAGCGCCAGCGACATGTTGTACCCGACGGCCGGATGCGCTCCGGTGACGAGCGACACCGCCGCCATGAGCAGATACCCAAAGTAGTAGTAGTTGATGCTGTAGCCCGCCATCCACGGGTCGTGCGGCGGGAAGACGGCGCTGGCGCGGATGGCGTTGAAGAAGGCATAATCCATCGGTCGTTCGGTGCCCCAGGGATGCGGACCGACGAAGCCATACTCCTGCGCCCGCAGCAGCGCCAGAAAAACAAGGGAGACAGCGAACAACGCTTCGTAGAACACGACCATGCCCCAGTTGCGGCGCAGCCAGCGCACGGCAGCCGCAGGCGACGCCGCTGCGGGCGATGTCTGGCGCAGCGCCAGCATTCCGCCGAGCAACACTGCCAGCGCCGCAACGACGATGAGCGGCGCGCCAAAGGGCGCCAGCCCGAACATCGCTGCCAGCCAGGCAAGGTATCCGGTCAGCAGCAATCCCAGAATGCGGGCGAAGGCGTAGCCGCGGTCGGGAAGCGCGCCAAACAGCAAACACGCTGCTGGCATGCCGGCGATGCCAAGCGCGAGAGCCGCGAGCCAG
>DAOTWI010000874.1:0-7025 GCA_034436075.1 Roseiflexus sp. | reverse complement strand
CGCCGGCGGCGGTTGCGACGGCGGCCACATCTTCTTGCGCCTGTGCGATGCCAAAGAGCGCCGCAGGCGGATCGCTCTCCGCCGCCGGCGCGCGCAGCACAACGATCACCCGCACCGTGTCGGCAGACTCCGCCTGCCCTGAGGCGACCGGGAGGAGCAGCGAGCCAATCAGCAGAAGGACCAGAAGAAGGGTTGAACGTAAGGAACGACGATGGGAAGACATCAGCATACGTGCTATACTTTCGTGCAGTTGTCAGCCAGAACGCTGGTACCATGATACATGAACGCGAGGCGTGCAGGGATGTTGCATTCCTGGGGCTATCAAAACAACCCTGCTTGCTGTCATTTCCCGTAGCCCGGCGACTGAAGTCGCGGGCTACGGGAAGCGAAGCCCGCCTGCGCGGGCTTGATCGGGCAATACCCGCTTAATTTCCTCAAAAACCATACGTTGCGATTATGTGCTCAACAACAGCTATTGGACAATCTCGTGATCGGCGTTGGCTTCGACAAGTTCAGCCAACGCCGGCTGAGCCGGTCGAAGCCAACGCGAACCGTTCCACAGGTGCAAGCGTGATTGGCCCGGTTGAGGTTGATCGTCCCATCAGAAGGAGAATCCCTTGATCGCACGATATGGCGCAGCACTCTTGATCATCCTCCTGATGGCGCCGGTATGGCTCACGGCGCCTCCCGCTTACGCCGCTGCACCGGCAGGTGTGTTTCAGCCTGATGCGTGCATGTTCAAACTCCCTGCCGGCGCCGTCGAAGGGCGTGATCTGGAATGCGGTTGGCTGGAGGTTCCCAAACGCCATGCGCAACCGGATGGTCCTTCCATTCGCCTGGCGGTGGCGATTGTCAAATCGCGCGCCAGCGACCGCAAGCCCGACCCGCTGGTAATGCTGCAAGGCGGTCCCGGCGGCTCGACGATCGACACCTACACCCAGATTCTTTTTAGCCCCGGCAGCCGTCTGCGTGATCTCCTCAACCGTGACATCGTACTGTTCGACCAGCGCGGCACGCTTTACTCCGAACCGTCGCTCGTCTGCTATGAGCAGTGGGATCTGGTCAGGAGCACTATCGAGCAGCAATTGACCGATGACGAGGCGGATCGGCTATCGCTCAATGCGGCAGGCGCGTGTCGTCTGCGTCTGTCCAAAGAGGGGATTAACCTTTCCGCCTTCAACAGTATCGAGAATGCCGCCGATGTCGCTGCACTGGCGCGTGCATTGAAATACGATCAGATCAATCTCTACGGCGTCTCCTATGGCACACTGCTGGCGCAGCACATCATGCGCGATTATCCTGGCATGCTGCGCAGCGTGACGCTCGATGCGGTCGTGCCAACCAGCGTCAATTATCTGCTTGAGGCGCCGCGCGCGCAAGACCGCGCATACACTGAACTGTTCAATGCCTGCGCCGCTGACGCCGGGTGCCAGGCAGCCTACCCAAACCTGGAACAATCGTTGATCACGACGATTGAGCGGCTTAACCGCGAACCGGCGCGCGTGCCGATCACCGACAACGAAAGCGGCAGGACATACAACGCCGTGCTCGACGGCGACGGTTTCGCCAGCATGATCTTCCAGATCATGTACTCATCGAGTTTCATCCCGGCGGTCCCGCGGATCATCGACGACGCGACGCGCAATGATTTTCGCGTGCTGGCGCAGGTGATTCCGCTCATTGTCTTCGACCGCACATTTAGCCTGGGAATGCACTATGCCGTGATCTGCGCCGAAGACGCCGATTTTTCGCCCAAAGATGCACCGCTGGAGGGCGTGCGACCGTTTATCGCGCTCGACGGACAGCGCAGCCTCAAGGAATATCTGGAGCGCTGCAATCTCTGGCAGGTCAGGCAACTCGATCCGGTGGTCGATGCGCCGGTGTCCAGTGACATTCCGACGCTCGTGCTATCGGGCAGGTTCGACCCGATTACGCCGCCGGAGTTCGGCGACATCGTCGCGCGCACGTTGAGCCGGGCATACGTCTATACCTTTCCCGATACGGGGCACGCCGCGGTTAGTTCGAGCGCCTGCGCCGATGCCATGCTGAAGGCGTTTCTCGATAATCCGTCGCAGCCGCCAGACTCTTCCTGTATCGCCGAGACGGCAGGACCGCGCTTCATCTCACCTGAAACGGTCATCGTCACACCGATCACGTTTGCCCTGGCGACCCTCGACACTGCCAGACTGGCGCCGCTCGGCGCGTTTATCGGCGCGTTGCTCATACTGCTCTCGGCGTGGATTATCTGGCCTATCGCCTGGTTGCTCCGCGTGATCAGCGGCGGAAAAGCGCCGTCGCCGTCTGTTGGCGCCGCTTTCGCGCGCTGGCTGGTTGTGCTGGCGGGCGCAACAGGAACGGTGTTCATCGCCGTCGTGCTGGTCGCCATCGTGCAAATGGCATTCGCCAACGATGCAATGATCTTTTACGGATTGCCGCGTTCGACGACCCTGATCGCATTGATCTGGAGCATGCCGGCGATAGCGATGTCGGTTGTGATCTGCGCGACGCTCTCCTGGGCGCACGAGTGGTGGTCGGGCGTCGGGCGCGTCTACTACTCCCTGCTTGCGCTCTCCGCCATTGGATGCGTGGCGGCGCTTGCGTGGATGGGGGTGTATGGGTAAAGGCGAGAGGCGAGAGAAGAGAGGCGAGAGGCGAGAGGCGAGAGGGGGCAGACGGGCGGGGGACCGGTGGCATGACCTCTTCGTGCTCTTCGTGCCTTTCGTGGATAGCAGAGGTGTGAGGCGAGAGGCGAGAGGCGAGACATCTAAACTCCGAACCTCTACGACAACGCAACCCTGAGCGTCCTCCGTGCGTCTCACCAGCAGATATGTATTGAGGAGTCCCTCATATGCTGAGACCTCGCTGGCGCAAAGTGTTCGCCGATGTCTGGAGCAACAAGATGCGCACCATGCTGGTGGTGCTGTCGATTGCCGTCGGCGTGTTTGCGATTGGCGCGATCGCCGGCGCCAATGCGCTGCTGACCCGCGAAATGACCGCAGCATATCTGGCGGTCAATCCTGCGGACATCACGATCTATCCCGATGCGTTCGATGACGAATTGGTGCGCACTGTGCGCCGAATCCCCGGCGTTGCCGATGCAGTCGGCGGTCGCGCCGTCGGGGTGCGCGTGCAGACCGGACCCGACCAGTGGCGCGACATGACCATCTACATCGTGGGCGACTTCAAGGATATGCGGATCAACAAGGTCTATCCAGTGGAAGGCGCCTGGCCCCCCTCAAATCGCGAATTGCTTATCGAACGCGCGTCGCTGCCGTTCACCGGTGCGAACATTGGCGATACCATCACCATCCGGCTGCCTGATGAAACGCTGCGCCGGATGCGGATCGCGGGGACGGTCGCAACTCCCAACCTTGCGCCTGCGGCGCTGACGAACCAGACCTATGCGTTTGCAACCATCGGAACTCTCGAATGGCTTGGTCAACCAGAGTATTACACCGAGTTGAACATCACCGTGACCGGCGATCGTTTCGATAAGGATCACATCGCTGAAGTCGCGGCGCAGGTGCGGAACAAAATCGAGAGCGGCGGGCGCACGGTCTACTTCACCTACCTGCCAGAACCAGGACGCCATCCGGCGCACCAGGTGATTCAACCGCTGTTCTTGCTGCTCGGCTTTCTCGGCGCGCTCTCGCTGTTCGCCAGTTGCTTCCTGGTCGTCAATACCATCTCGGCGCTGCTGACGCAACAGGTGCGGCAGATCGGCGTGATGAAAGCGGTCGGTGCGCGCACAGGCGATGTGGTGGTCATGTACCTGATGAGTGTTCTGCTGCTGGGGGTGATGGCGCTGCTGCTGGCGATGCCGCTGGCATACCTGGTCGCTGCCGGTCTGACGATTCTCATTTCGGGAATGATGAACACCGATGTGACCAGCCTGGCGATGCCGCTACAAGTCTGGCTGCTCATGATCGCTGTTGGTCTGATCGTGCCGTTGCTGGCGGGCATTTTTCCGGTTCTCGGTGGCGCGCGCGTGACCGTCCACGAAGCGATCAGCGGGTATGGCTTGGGGAAGGGACGCTTCGGGCGCAGTCGCATCGATCAACTGTTGCAACGCATCCATGGGCTTTCCCGCCCGCTGATGCTGTCGCTGCGCAACACTTTCCGGCGCAAGGGGCGGCTCATGCTGACAATGCTGACGCTTACCCTCTCAGGGGTGATTTTCATGTCGGTGTTCAGTGTGCGCAATTCATTGCAGTTGACGCTGGACGACGCCTTGAAGTACTTCAATTTCCATATCCTGGGCGTGTTCAATGGGTTCTACCGCACCGAACAGATCGAACGCGAGGCGCTGGCCGTCCCCGGTGTGATTGCCGCTGAAAGTTGGGGTTTTGATACCGTGCGCCGGGTGCGTCCCAACGATACCGAAAGTGACGCGCTCACCATGTATGCCGTGCCCGCGGAGACGCGCATGATCATTCCGACTGTTCGCGAAGGGCGCTGGCTGCTTCCCGACGACGAAAATGCGCTGGTGATCAATTCGAGTGTGCTCGGTCTCGAGCCGGATATCAAGGTCGGCGATACGGTGACACTGAAGATCAACCGGCGCGAAACGGAATGGACGGTTGTCGGCATTGTGCGTGGCATTGGCGGGCAGGCGATTCTGTACACGCACTACCCGTATTTTGCTCGCATGCGTGGATTTACCGGACGCGCTGCTGCGGTGACGCTCCAGATTGAGCCTGCCGATGCGGCGAACCAGGATCGGGTGGCAAAGGAACTGGAAGCGCACTACAAATCGGTCGGCATACGCATGGGCAGCACCCTGACTCTCTCGTTGCTCCGGCAACAGAATGAACTCTTCTTCAATATTCTGGTCGCATTCCTGCTGGCAATGGCGCTGCTGCTGGCAACCGTCGGAGGATTGGGCTTGATGGGGACAATGAGCATTAATGTGCTCGAACGCACCCGCGAGATTGGCGTGCTCCGCGCAATTGGCGCCTCGAACGGCGCAGTGTGGAACATCGTCGTGACCGAAGGGGTCATTATCGGTGCGCTGAGTTGGGCGCTGGCAATGATCGTCGCCGTGCCGCTGGCAAAGGTGATTTCCGATAGCGTGGGCATGGCGTTCTTCCAGACGCCGCTCAGTTTCTCGTTCTCGATTGGCGGCGCCCTCATCTGGCTTGCGCTTGTGACAATCATCGCCGCGATCGCCAGCCTGTTGCCGGCATACAACGCCACGCGCCTCACCGTACGCGAAGTGCTGGCGTATGAATGACTCAAGCGCCAGTGTCCAGGTCTGGCAGGATTGCAGTGATGCTGGCGCGCCTCGGTTCCAGCCAGGCGGGCAGTTTCAATTCGCTACCGAGTTGTTCCACAGGTTCATCAATGGCGAAGCCGGGTGCATCGGTTGCAACCTCGAAGAGCACGCCGCCTGGCTCCCGAAAATAGATCGAGCGGAAGTAGTTGCGGTCGCGCACTGGCGTCACCTCGATGCCCGCAGAAGCGACGCGCTCGCGCACCGTTGCCTGGGCTGCATCATCGCGTGCGCGGAAAGCGATGTGATGCACCGTACCGGCGCCAGAGGCGCCCGTCCAGAAGCCAGGGATGCTGCGAATATCGACAATCCGCCCCGGAACGTGGTCTGTCCGTGACATAAAGCGGAAGCGGCTCTCCTCCTGTCCAGCCGCCTGATAGCCGAGTATGCTGGTCAGCATGTTCGCAGTGCGCTCAGGGTCTTCTTCCCAGAGCGTGACGCTATGAAAGCCGCAGATCGCCTGATCCGGCGGCACTGGCATACTCGACCACGGAACAAGCGCTGGCGCTAACGCATCCGCCACAATCTCGAGTTGCAGTCCATCGGGATCGCGGAAACGGATGACCTTTTGTCCGAAACGCTCAATTGGACCCTCGAAGTCGATCCGGTGCGTGACCAGCCGATCGATCCAGAAGGAGAGCGCAGACTGAGGGATGGTAAAAGCAATCTCGACCGCCTGACCGATCCCGTGCCGGCCAGGCGCGAGACCAGGATAGGGGAAAAATGTCAGGATCGTGCCAGGTGAACCTGTGCCGTCACCATAGTACAGATGCCACGTTCCCGGATCATCGAAATTGACCGTGCGCTTGACCAACCGCAGTCCAAGAAGACCGACATAAAAAGCGACGTTTTTCGCCGGATCGGACGTCAGCGCAGTAACGTGATGAATGCCGCTTTCGTGTATCTGATGGCTGTATGCAGGATTTGTCACTATCATTCTCCTGTGATTGCTGGCTGATGAACATTAAGAATTAAATCCGGTAGAGCCTGCGAAGGCAGGCTTCGCAACCGTAGCCCGCGCCTTCAGCCTCCGGGCGCAGTGCGAATGCCGGATTATTTTGTGAATGTTCATAAGCCAGATCATAACGGAAACTCGATAAACTCCGCCGGCACTCGCTCAGCCAGCCAGACGCCATTGGCGGACAGGTAGAACCGGTGACCTGCTGCCGCCATTTTGGCAGCGCGAATCACAAGAACCACCGGTTTACCGTGTCGCTGTCCGACCTTGCGTGCAGTAGCGACATCTGCCGAAAGATGCACGTGCTGTCGTTTGCCCGCCCGTAATCCTTCGGCTCTGATCGAATCGATGAAGTGGGCGGCTGTGCCGTGATAGAGCAGATCCGGCGGTTGGGACGGGGAAAGTTGCAGATCCACCTTCAGCGAATGCCCCTGGTTTGCCCGAATGCGCTGCCCATCGTCGCTCAAGGTGAAGCGTTGCTTGTCGTTCTCGGCAACCACTCGTTCGAGGAGTGGATGAGTGAGCGGAAAGCCGTGCTGATTGGCAAGGCGGATCAGATCGTCGATGCTCGCCCACCCGTTTGCATCCAGCGTCAGACCAATGCGCTCCGATTTGTGGCGCAGGATAAGGCTGAGAAATTTGCTCGTTCTGACGAGATCGGGCATGACCAGTACTCTGTGCGGAGATCGCTATGATTTGATTGTACCATACTGGTGTTCCGAGTGCGAGTGACCGTCACCGCGCGGGGAGCGGGGCGGCTGCCGGGGAGGCGCGTGCGGCTCGGGGTCCGGGCAA
>DAOTWI010000873.1:0-7756 GCA_034436075.1 Roseiflexus sp. | reverse complement strand
GAATAATTATTCAAATCCCATCAGCCGCCGGGCGGGTAGGCGGATAACGGAATAATTATTCAAATCCCATCAGTCGCGCCGGGCAGGCGTTCCGCCGGGCATCCACCTGCGCGGTTCGGCACGCTCACCGCACGTGGACGCAGCCGTTCCCGTCCGCGCAGGCGGACGGTCGGCCGCAGGCCCGCCAGGAGCGATTTCAATCGCTGGCAGCCGGAGCGTCGTTTCCTGGCAATTCATGCCTAGACCTGCGGGCAATCTCGTGATCGGTGTTGGCTGAGCCTGTCGAAGCCAACGCCAAATGCTTCACAGGTGCAGGTCATTTTCCAGGTTTTGGTTGATCGCTCTATAAGAAAGTTTGGCGCCGAGGCGCGAAGGCGCGCACATCGTGACAAGGCGCTCGTCCACTGACGGCGATTGCCCCCAATACGACGGTAGCCGCGTCTGCTCCATGCGCATGCCAGACAACGTCATCTCTGCCTCAACAACTCCTCGACTGTCAGTCCTATGTCCCTGGCTATCTGCCGCAACAGAATTGGCGAGACATCTCGCCCTGCGTGAAAAGGGACAGTCGTGCTCCGACCGTCAGGATGGCGATACTGCTTAGGCGAGTCGCTTGAACTACCGGCTCTTCTGCGATAGCGGCGCGTTGGCCGGGCGCGGAGCGCCAGTCGAGTGCACGCCGGGTGGGGCGGCATGTGTAACTACTTGGCCAGACTATAATCGACTTGACCCTTGTGGGTTTTTTCAATGATGACCTCGCCCTCTCGCATAATATGAAGTGAATACCCAATTTGCTCGAGGGCCCGGCGCACGACGGCCGGATAATCTGGCACACAATCGTCTAGCAACATGGTTGGGTATTCAGATGGCGGGGAGTGTCCCAAATGCGCTGCGGCCTCCAGCAAAACTCGAGCCGACGCATAAGGCTTAGGCTCCGGTTGTTGCGCGTGAACTAATGCACCAAACACCCCTAACAGAGTTCCCGCGTTGGGGCGCAAGGCAATATC
This sequence comes from Roseiflexus sp., assembly GCA_034436075.1. Classification (GTDB taxonomy): domain Bacteria; phylum Chloroflexota; class Chloroflexia; order Chloroflexales; family Roseiflexaceae; genus Roseiflexus. Next base: position 6,749 of record DAOTWI010000873.1, on the reverse strand, counting down.
GAGCAGGAACAAATCCAACATTGGACTTCGTCGGCCAGTTGTAAGATGCCTCATCAAAGCCTGCCTCAACATCTGCGGCAAAAAAGTTTCCCACTTTCCCAAAAACTCATAGACCCATTGCAGGCAGAAGTACAGATTCAGGTCTTCACCAATCATCCGAGCATCAAGAGGGGGACAATCCGCCGCCGGAAACAATCGAGATTTGAACTTGCCTTGCCAGGCTGTAGTGGTGTAGAAGTGCATCAGCTCATGCGCGAGACCCTCAAATAAAAAACGCGCATAATCGCCATGACCGAACAAGCGCTGAAGGTAGGTCGGACCCTTTGGGCTATATACGGCGATTCCGTTGAGCATATTTTCCCCGGTCGCAAAGGAGCGTCCATGAGCAATGTGCTCGAAGTTTTCGGGTGCTTGAAGCACGATGAAATGGACATGTCGCATCCGAATAGGACCGAGATGTTTTTCTAGCCAGTTGAAATAAAACGCCAGAAACCGCTGCAGGTCATTGGGGGAAATGGGGATGGATTTGTCCCGCTGAATAAGCCAGCGAAACAAGATATCGCCGTATTGCCCGTGATGAATATAGGTTTGCGGGTTTTGACTCTGCGAACAGTATACAAAGAAGCTATCGAGCGTAGCGGGGTGAAGATCGTCGGCAACAAGATTTGAAAACATTCCCCACCCCGGCGGGAGATTATTCACCTGAAGCGAGAGGTTCACGTCCAGCACAATTTCCGAGAGCGCGCGCGGATATGCGAGAGTCCCCGAACCCCAGAAGATTTCCGCAGAATTGATGAACGGGTACAGAAAATCGTAGTGCGTGTCACAGCCAACACAATGGGCGTAACTGGTTTGGATATCATACGCGAGTCGGAAACGCTGGGCGCTCACGAAAATCGTATCCTGGTCTACCGCAAATTCCAGCGGCGCGCCGTTCACATCAGTCAGTCGCAGACGGATTACTTGAATGCCATTCCCAACACCCATTGCCGGGAGGACCAGGGTTGTTTGACTCGCTGTGGTCTGGAACTCTATGTTGAAACTCAGAGTTTGGCTATCCCAAAGGGATAGATCAACGGTGATGCGTATTTGCATAGTGCATACTTGCCGCCTAACGGTGCGCATCAGCGGCGGCGAGCCGAGTGCAGCGAGGCGAATCCTGTCGGTGGCGTGCGCTGGTCAGTCAGCGCGCTTGATCGGGTATTCCAGAAATTGTCTTGGCGTCATAATAGCTATCCCGCGAAACGGATGCAAAATCAACAGGTCTTCATCACCGCTCACAATACACGTTGCCTTGCCGTTCACTGCCAGTTCAAGAAACCTGTCATCTTTGGGATCACGACATGCCAGCACGCGTTCCACAATTTCTATCAGGATGCCATCCCTGACAAAAGCGCCCAGGAACTCCATCCGCTCTTCTTCAGTTACATACCTTTCAAATCCTTTGCGTCTCAAAACATCGTTCAACTCTTCAATAGTCGCACGTGAGACAAGCAGTTTTCCTGCCTGCACTGCCTTATCAAAGGCTTGCCGGGCGACAGAAGGTTTCAGGAGAAGTGCGCTGATAACAACATTGGTGTCAAACACAAAGCGCGGTTCATTCGGCATTCAGAAGATTCTCCAATATCTCAGGAGTTAAGCCGCGTTCCTGCGCCTTTTGGCTGATTTCATCCATGATAACTTGAAGGGGACGCTGTGATGCGATAAGGTCGTGCAGCCAGAGATTGAGCAACAATTGCAACTTTCTTTGCAGATCGATAGGAGCCTCGCCGTAAAGTCTGGCTGTATCTGCGTCCAGAGGGATAGTAATTGTAGTGCTCATCTCAGATCTCCTGATCGGATCATACCACACTTGAGTTGTGTTGCGATGGCTAACGTCTCACGTTTCAGCCGCAGCAAGCGAGCGAAGCGGTCGGTTGGAAACGCTGATTAGCCAGCGTCGGGCTTTTAATCATCCCTTCGGCTGAATATGAGCGTCCAGCCAGCGCACAAAGGCATCACAACTCATCTTACCTGACGCAATCTCAATCACCACGGAGCTGCAAAGTGCAGGCTAACTTGAAGTAGGCCGACTATATCCGCCTACTCCGTTCCGTACTGCATCAGGCGGACAAATGTCCGCCTCATCCCGCCTTGTACGGCGTTCAACTGCCCTTCTCCGTCTATCCCCGCCTGTACGGCGCGAGACTGGTTGCCTCCGCTTCTGAAACCGGGGTGCGCTGAACCGGCCGCAGCGCGGCTCAACGCGCTTATTGTTCGCCAGTATACATCCGTGCAGAGTAGAGATCAACTCTGTTGTCGATGCGAGTCTCGACGTCTTTCCGCGCCAGCAACGTCGATGATCGCCGCCTGTCACTCGTCGCCTGTCACTCATCAACCTGTTCAGGTACAATGCAGGCGCCATTCAGGACAGGAACTGCAATAAGAGGAAAATGACGACTCCGACGATTGCCAGGGAGATGACAAACCGGAGAATGCCGGTCACTATCTTGAAGACGATGTACACGGCAATGGCAGCGACCACAATGACAATGAGCGATTCCACTGAGGGTTTCTCCTTCTGATCCATCGTTGCAGAGCACACATGAAGTATGATACAATATTATATGTCATGGCGTGCGAAGGCACGCCAATCATTTAGCCTGGAACGCTAGCACTCGCCAGTCGAGAGTGCTAAAAGACGTGCAGGACCGGTCACGGAGGACGATCGAGGCGGGAAGAGCAACGCAGAGACCATGCCAGAGGAACAGTCTATGACGACCGATCTGACCGATCGCCGCCAGCTGATCCTGAAACTGGCGATCCAGGAGTTCATTGAGAGTTCGCAGCCAGTCGCCTCGGAGCTGCTGGTGCGCAAATACAAACTCAATGTATCGCCTGCGACCGTGCGGAATGAACTGGCGGCGCTGGAAGAGCTGGGCTATCTGACGCATCTGCACACATCAGCCGGGCGTGTGCCGACCGATGCGGGGTACCGCTATTTTGTCGAGAACCTGATGGATCGCACGCCGCTTTCGGCGACCGAGCAGCGCACGATCCGGCATCAGTTCTATCAGGTGCGCAGTGAACTCGACCAGTGGATTCAACTGGCGGGGGCGGTGCTGGCGCGCACGGCGCAGAATGCGTCGGTCGTCACGCCGCCGCGGGCGCAACAGGCGCGCCTGAAGCGCCTGGAGTTGATTGCGATCCACGATACGACGGCGCTTATGGTGCTGGTGCTGCACGATGGCACGATCCGCCAGCAGACGCTCACGCTCGACCTGGCGCTGTCGCAAGAGGAGTTGAGCCGCTGTGCGGCGCGCATCAACGAACGCTGCGCCGATGCGCCGGTCGAGCGGGTCGAGGAGTTCCTCAAGCAGGAACGCGCCCAGGAACCTCCAGGCGGTGATGCGCTTGCCTGCCAGGTGCTCGATCTGGTCGTGAAGGCGATGCACCAGTTCAATGAGCATCTGAACCGTGATATTCACAGCGATGGGCTGATCGAGATTTTGAACCAGCCAGAGTTCTCGCAGGTCGAACGGGTGCGCCGGATGGTCGAAATTCTGCAAAGCCGGCGCGCGCTGGGCACGCTCATTCCGCGGGCGCTCTCCAGCAGCGGCGTGCAGGTGGTGATTGGCGGCGAGCATAGTTATGATGAAATGCGCGAGTATAGCGTCGTGCTCTCGCGCTATGGCGGCGGCGAGATTGTTGGGGTGCTCGGCGTGATTGGTCCGACGCGCATGGCATATCCGCGCGCCATTTCGGCGGTGCGCTATATCTCTGCCGTGATGAGCGACCTGCTGGCAGAACTCTACGGCATCGAAGGCGCAAGCCGTTGGGAAGCAGAGTCATAAATGTCATCCCTTTGAGGGAGGTTAATGCCCATGTCTGAGGAATTGCAACCTGTGCCGCATCCTGAGCAGCCTGAAACGTCCCCCGACGGGCAGGAGGTTGCTGCAACCGAGACGCCTGTCGCGGAAAGCGCAGCGCTTCCCGGCATTGAGGCGCTTCAGACGCGGATTGCTGAACTGGAGCGCGAAAAAGCCGAATTGCGCGATAACTGGCTGCGCGCAGTGGCGGATTATAAAAACTTCAAGCGCCGCACAGAACAGGAGCGCGCCGATCTGATCCGCAACGCCAGCGCCGCGCTCCTGCTCAAGTTGCTGCCGGTGATGGACGATCTCGAGCGCGCGATGGCGAGTGTAACGCCGGAGATCGCTGAGACGCCCTGGTATGGCGGATTCAAACTTATTCCGCAGAAGTTGCAGACAATCCTCGAAAGCGAGGGGGTCACCCGGATGCAGACCGTCGGGGAAGCGTTCGATCCGAACCGCCACGAGGCGATTATCTACGAGCCGTCGGAGGATGGCGAGGATGGTAAAGTAATCGCCGAACTCCAGCGCGGCTACATGCTGCGTGATCGTGTGCTGCGACCGGCGATGGTGAAGGTCAGCCAGGGTCGGAAGCAACCATCAGTCTCAGAGACGACGAATGAGTAAAATCATTGGTATCGACCTTGGCACGACCAACTCCGTCGTCGCGGTGATGGAAGGCGGCGAACCGGTGGTCATTGCCAATGCCGAGGGGAGCCGCCTGACCCCCTCGGTCGTTGCGGTCAATAAGGCGGGGGAACGGCTGGTCGGGCAGACCGCCAGGCGTCAGGCGGTGGTGAACCCGGAGAACACCATCTTCTCGGTCAAGCGTTTCATTGGTCGCAAATTGTCGGATCCGGCAATGCAGAAGAGCCGGGCGCTGGCGCCGTATCGCCTGGTCGAAGCGTCCAATGGCGACGCCTGGGTGCACATGGGCGGGCGCGACTATAGTCCGCAGGAGATTTCAGCGTTCGTGCTGCAAAAACTCAAAGCCGACGCCGAGGCGTACCTGGGCGAACCGGTGACGCGGGCGGTCATTACGGTTCCTGCCTATTTCAACGACAGTCAGCGCCAGGCGACGCGCGACGCGGGCCGGATCGCGGGGTTGGAGGTGGTGCGGATTATCAATGAGCCGACGGCGTCGGCGCTGGCGTATGGTCTCGACCAGAACACGCACAACCACTTAATTGCGGTCTATGATCTTGGCGGCGGCACGTTCGATATTTCGATCCTCGAACTCGGCGACGGGGTCTTCGAGGTGAAAGCGACCAACGGCGATACGCATCTTGGCGGCGACGATTTCGATCAGCGCATTATCGAGTGGATGGCGGCCACGTTTCAGAAGGAGCACGGCATCGATCTGCGCACGGATCGGGCCGCCCTGCAACGGATGAAGGAGGCTGCCGAGCGCGCCAAGCAGGAACTCTCGACGGTTGTGCAGACCGAAATCAGTCTGCCGTTCATCACCGCCGACGCCAGCGGACCGCTCCATCTGAATATGACGCTGACCCGCGCCAGGCTGGAGCAGTTGACTGCCGATCTGATCGACCGCACGATCGGTCCGATGCGCCAGGCGCTCGCCGATGCCGGGGTGCGCCCGAATGACATCGATGCAGTGATCCTGGTCGGCGGGCAGACGCGCATGCCGGCTGTGCAGGAGATGGTGCGACGGTTCTTCAACCGTGAACCGCACCGGGGCGTGAACCCGGATGAGGTTGTGGCAATCGGCGCAGCAATTCAGGCTGGCGTGCTCGCAGGGGAGGTGGAGAATGTGTTGCTTCTCGATGTGACGCCGCTCACGCTTGGCATCGAAACGCTCGGCGGGGTGATGACGCCGCTCATCGAGCGGAATACGACGATTCCAACCCGGAAGGGGCAGGTCTTCTCCACTGCTTCGGATAACCAGAGCAGCGTCGAGATCCATGTGCTGCAGGGTGAGCGCGCCGAAGCGCGCGCCAATAAGTCGCTTGGCCGGTTTGTGCTGGACGGCATTCCACCCGCGCCGCGCGGCGTGCCGCAGATTGAAGTGACGTTCGATATTGATGCAAATGGCATTCTGAACGTCTCGGCGACCGATAAGCGCACCGGTGTGGCGCAACACATTACGATCACGGCGTCATCGGGTCTCTCCGAAGACGAAATCCAGCGCATGATCGCGGATGCGGAACAGCACGCCGAAGAGGATCGCCGGCAGCGCGAACTGATCACTGCGCGGAATACGGCGGACAGCGCGGTCTACACTGCGGAACGCCTGCTGCGCGATATGGGAGATGCGGTCGATGCAGCCGTGCAGGCGCAGCTGTGCGACCGGATCGCAGCGGTGCGACTGGCGGTCGAGGGCGATGACGCGAATGAGATTCGGAATCGGACGGCGGAACTCACGGTGGCGGTGCAGCGTGTGGGGCAGGCGACCGACGCGCGCAACGCCGACGACCAGGATGCGGATCGCACACACGACGTGCGTTGAGCGTTGCTGAGGCGGCATATGGCAGTCAAGCGCGACTATTACGAAGTGCTGGGCGTTCAGCGCAACGCCTCGCAGGATGAGATCAAGAAGGCGTTTCGTCGCCTGGCGCGGCAGTACCACCCTGATGTCAACAAGGCGCCGGACGCGGAGGCGCAATTCAAAGAGATCAACGAGGCGTATGAGGTGCTGTCCGACCCGGAGAAGCGCGGTATGTACGATCGGTTCGGTCACGCCGGTCCGAATGCTGCGCCGGGGTTTGATCCGTTCGCCAGCGCCGATCCGTTCAGTTCAATCTTCGAGACCTTCTTCGGCGGAACGGCGCGTGGGACGCAGCGCGGTCCGCAGCGTGGCGCTGACCTTCGCTATACGCTGGCGATTTCGTTCGAGGAGGCGATCTTCGGCGTCGAAAAAACGATCGAGTTTCGCCGGAT
>DAOTWI010000872.1:0-2057 GCA_034436075.1 Roseiflexus sp. | reverse complement strand
CGCGCGCCAGTCGTCGGCGGCGGCTTCGACCGCGTGGTTGCCCGGCGCCCGCGACGGCAGAATCAAATATCCGCGCACCTGTCCGTTCCCATCACACGCCAGTCGCGGCGGGTTCTCCTCCAGGCGCAGCGCCAGATCGTGGCGCTGCCACGCGATGCTGCGCACAAAACTGCCGCTGTAACTGGCATAGTGCCGTTCGTACAGGTCGAGCAACACTGGCGCATCTTCCAGTGTTGCCAGCCGCACCGGGTACGAACTCCGGGGCATTGCCGCCAGGTGCGTTCGACTGATGATATGGCGTGTGGTATCGAGAACGTCCACATACCCGAAGCGACCGTAGAAGCCAGCAATGCCATCGAGCAGGATCACCCCCAACCGCTGTTCAATTGCGCGCGCCATGGCATCGTCCATCAGCGCCGTGCCAACCCCGCGACCGCGCCAGTCCGGATGGGTGACCAGACTGGCGAAACATCCGGTTGGAATCGTCACAAAACCGACCCGCAGCATTCGTTCATACAGGATGTAACCGCCGATCATCGTTGTTGCGACAAAGGCGCAACGCACCTGTCCAGGAACGTAGTCGGGCGCACGCTCGACGCACTGCCGCCAGCGCACTGCGCTGCGCAGCTTATTGAGCGCGAACGTCTCGCCTGCGAGCTGGAAGAATGCGTCCAGCTCGGCGGAGGTCTCTGCGGAACGGATCGTAATGTCGTCGTTTGTGGACATAGTAGTTTCATCATACCAGGGCGAGAGGCAAGGGGCAAGAGGGGTTGAAGGTTGAAGGTTGAAGGTTGAAGGTTGCACGTAGAGCCGTTGCAATGCAACGGCTGTAGCGCAACGCAGAGCCGTTGCATTGCAACGGCTGTAGCGCAAGAGGGGTTACGTGTTGAACGTTGAACATTGAACATAGTGCCATCTGTCGCCGTGATAGATACGAACAGAAAGGAAGATTATGAGCGCCCGTATCCTTATGATGCTCGCTATAATGCTGCTCACCCTGATCGTGCATCGTTCGCCCACCCCGGCGGCGGCGTCCGTACCCATCACTCCCCCTCAATTCCTGACCATCGCTGCGCAGTTGCAGGGCGACGCTCCGTGCGTCTTTCGCTCGTCGGCGCAGCGCTTCTTCTGTGATACAGCGCGCGATGGCGGCACAGAGGAGTTCACCGTTGCGTTCGGCGCGGCTCCGGACATCCCGCTGCTGGGTGACGTTAACGGGACTGGTCGTGATGTCGCCTGCGTCTTTCGCCCGTCGAACCAGCGCTTCCTTTGCGACACGGCGCGCGATGGCGGCGCCGCTGAGTTCTCCGTTCAGTTCGGCGCCGCTTCGGATACGCCGCTCATGGGGGATGTCGATGGCGATGGGCGCGATGAGCCGTGCGTCTTTCGCCCGTCGAACCAGCGCTTCTTCTGTGACACGGCGCGCGATGGCGGCGCCGCTGAGTTCTCCGTGCAGTTCGGCGCCGCTTCGGATACGCCGCTTATGGGGGATGTCGATGGTGATGGGCGCGATGAGCCGTGCGTCTTTCGCCCGTCGGTCCAGCGCTTCTTCTGCGACACGGCGCGCGATGGCGGCGCTGCCGAGTTCACTGTTGCATTTGGCGTCTCCGGAGATATTCCGCTGATCGGCTCTCTCGGGCAGCCCTTTGGCGTCGCTCTGCCGCTTGTGGTACGATAAATCTTGACAGACTAAAGAAAGTCAACCAAAACTCAGACAATTGAGCCTGCGCCTGTGGAGTGGCTGGCGTTGGCTTCGACAGGCTCAGCCAACGCCGATCACGAGATGGTCCAATCTCTGGTTGATCTTCACTATAAGGCGCGCTTTGGTTGTCCTGTCAGTGCCCGATTTCCCAAAAAGGTTGACGCGAAGACGCAAAGGCGCAAGGTTTCGCAATTGATACGAGACGACTTTGCGTCCTCGCGCCTTTGCGTCAACCCTGCAAAGAGCTCTCGCGCCAATACTTCTAACAACAGGACTTACGCGGTGGCGCATTTTCTGGCTTCGCCAGAGCCTGCGGCAGCGTGGTACTCCCATCAAGGTAGTGTGGTGCGGCGGC
>DAOTWI010000871.1:0-4207 GCA_034436075.1 Roseiflexus sp. | reverse complement strand
CAGCGCCAGCGCACGCACATCGACTGCTTCGACGGTGCAGGGCAGGTTCAGGCGCGCCGCGGTCTCCGCCACGAACGCCGCCTCTGCCGCCGCTTCCGCGCCGCGCAACCGGTGATCGAGGTGAACCACGTGCAGATCGCATCCGAGATCAGCCCGCAGATGCGCAAGCGCGTCCAGCAGGCAGAGCGAGTCCGGTCCGCCAGAAACTGCGACGACCACCGGAGCGCCCGATGTGACCATTCGATGGCGGAGGATCGTTGCGCGCACACTGTTTGCAAGTGAGGACATGCCGCGATCATAAGGTCGTGCGCAGACGGATGACAAACAACGTCAATCCCTCCTGCGTCGCCGTGCGTCCATTCACCTCGAATGGCAGCGCAGACGATCGGCTCCAGCCCATCACATAGACGCCCTGATCATCCAGCGGTGATCGTCCAGAGATTGGCGCGATATGAGACGCGGCGTTGAAGAGGCGAAACAGGATCTGGCGCCGGTTGAACACGCGATCATCGCCGATAGCCACGCCAAACGGAAAACTGCCGCGCGAACCATTGAAATCGAATGCAGCGCGGGCGCCAGGCGCCAGGTCGCCGAGTTCCTGAAATCGTCCCCGGTGAACGACAATCGCCTGTTCGATCGCCATCGACCCGATGTTGCGCACGTCACCCAGCGGTTCATCGCCGTTGAACTGGACTGTACTCTGCACCTGTACCGGGGTTGTCGTCGGCGCTTCAACGATGAGCGTGCGCACCGAAGCCACATCTATCAAGAAATCGGGCACAGTGACGCCGTTATCGTCGCTGGTGGCGAGGACAGGACGGGCGGTAAAGTCATCGAAGCCGCGCGTTTCACTCACCAGATGATCAGCAGGAAACTGGAGCGTATAACTCCCCCGGATCGGCGAAAACAGCCCCAGATACGCCGTCGCCACGCTCCGCGGCTCGCCTTCCGCTCCTTGCACGATGGCCACCTGAAAGAGTTGCATCTGGCCGCCGCGCAGCCCAAAACCAACCAGAAACACGCCCGCAGTAAACACAACAACAGTGACGGGAATCGTCACCCATGCCCATTCGAGGCGGCGTAACTGGCGCAGCGCCAGATAGTTCACCGGTCCCACCACCAGGATGTACGCAATCAGGAACGCTGCCAGCGCCGAGGCGGGCGGCAACTGGATCGCTGGCAGTTGGAGCGCATCCTGCATCAGGCTGATCTGGTTCACCCGCGCATCGAACCCTGGAATGAAGAGCGGCGCCGGTTGGAGCACACGCGCCCAAAGGCTCGGTTCCGCCGCCCAACCGCGCAGCAGCGCCAGATCGAAGGCGCTGAACGCAACAATGCCATTACCGAGGCGGCTGCGATAAACCAGCGGCGTCGCTGACGGCAACCCTTCCGCGCCGGGGCGCGGGCGCACCACCAGCAACGGACCGGTTGGCGGCGTTGGGGGCGAACCGGTGAATTGCTCAAGCGGCGAGAGATCGCCCTGATCGAGCGTGCGTGTCGTTTCGACCGGCAGCATATCGGCAAGACCGGCAGCGGCGCGCTCACCGTTGATCCCGCCGCCAACGACGAGTTGCCCGCCGAGGTGCACCCAATCGCGGAGCGTAGTGCGCTGATCCGCCGAAAGAGCGGCAGTGTCGACGTCGTGAATGAAGATGGCATTAACGCCGCGCAGCACGAGCGGATGGGCAGGAAGATCATCGGGAGACACATGGCGCACGACTGTCCCGCTTGCGCCGCTGATCGACATCGCGCTGAGGCTGGTCAGCAGGGTTGGATCAGACCCAACCACGACAACCAGGAAGCGATCCATCTCAATCGCCTCGATGCCGATACTCTGCTCGAGCACGACATTGCCGTTTTCGATCAGACGGACCATGCCATTCCGCGCAAACCCTTGCGCAAAAACGTCAAGCGTGACACGCTTCCGCGATCCACGCGGCAGATCGACCGCGCGCCGGAACACCGGCTGGCTTTGCGCACCTGGAAAACTCCACTCCAGCACACCGCGCAGATCACGCCCATCATTGGCGACTTCGACCGTCACCGGGAACCACTCACCCAGGCGATACGCCCCTGCATACCCGGGGCGCAACGTCAACGTCACGCCAAAGCCCTGTTCCTGCGCGGCGACCGGTCCTGCCAGCAAGGCGCAGATCAGAGCGACCATTGCAGCGCGCACGTGCAACATCGTGTATCCTTCTCGAAATGGTTACGAAGGTTGTTCGTGGTTCCGGCGGTGCATGCGTTCGCGCAATGCGCGGAGCGCTGCGCGCCGGCGCGCCAGACGCGCCATCCGCCGAAGATTGGAATCGACCCCGGCAGGCGCTGCGCCATTGGGCGATGGAGACCCGTGGCGGTCGGACGACTGTTTGTTGATCGATCGCCCAACCAACTCCTCAACCGCCTGCTCAAAACTGGCGCGGTCCATTTTCTCGCCATGCTCACGCTGGACGAGGTCGTACTGTTTCAGCAAGGCAATCGCATCCTGCAACTGGCGCTCTTTCTCGTGCTTGCGGAAGTCGGTCAAATAATCATTAATCGTCGCCTGCACGCCGCGCGGGTCCGGCACATGATCGAAGGTAAACTTTCCGCCTGCCGCGCCGCCGGTCTCGATCACCACCGTCCCGAGCCCCAACAGGCGTTCGACAAAACTGACATCGAACGAAATATTCTGAATAGCCGAGAGTTGCGCGCGGCGCGTATTCTCAGGTCCCAGCGGGCGACGATCAATATCAATGATATCGGTGCGTGTCAGGATATAGTTGTCGTGGATCAGCGCCTCACGAATCCACCAACCCCAGAAGCCAAAAAACAGGAGTGCGGCAAAAACGAGCAGGGTGATGGCGACGCCATCGATCAGGTTGAATTGAACCAGAATCGCAAGCACGAACATGGTCATGGCGAAGCCGCCCAACGGACGGAACAACTGAAGCAAGACATACACCCAGGATGGGCGCCAGACAATGCGTTCGGGAAAGACCTCGGGATTGGGCGGATAGAGCGCCGGAACAGGAAAGCGCTGGGGGCGAACTTGCACGGAGGGCGCCGATGGTTGCGGTTGCTTGTTGCCATAGACCTGATCTTCGATCAGCGCGCGCAGCAGATCGGGTTCCCGGCGGCGACGCAGATTGCGCACCTGATCCATGATCGCTTTTTCGATGTCGCGCGGCTTTGCTGCAAAATCGAACTCCAGCGTGCGCGGGCTGAACGAACGAACAATAATCTTGCCATACCCGAATAGCGTCGCCTGGTAGGTGTCGGCGCGCACATTGACCTGCTGAATGTCATCGATCAGGATCTGCTGCCGCACATGCCGGATGAACATCGTCTCTTCATCGTAAATGACGCGCCGGTTGGTGACGATCAGCACATCATTGCGCCAGTCGTTATACAGGTACGCGACCGCAGCCAGCATCAACAGCGTGGTCACGCTCAGGACGATATTGATGGCATCGCCAGCGCGCGAGTAGGTTGGATCGATGACGATCAGTTCGCCGCCGATCGAGTGAAACCAGATCGCCATCCCAAGCGCAAGGATCGCCAGGAGATACAAGACGTCCGGGTTGCGCCATGGAGTATCCTTGCGCCGTTGCTTTTTCGCTTCGCCGCGCGCCCAGAGCGCCACAAGGATGAGCAACAGCGTGAAGAGCGTAATATTGATCGGATCGGTCAGCGGACGGGTCACCCCTTCGCGCATAATCAATAATGCGCCGCCTGCCGCGCGAAACAGCGCGATCGCCGCAGTAATGAAGCCGATAACCAGGAAAACGAGGCTGGATTGCAGCAGTTCAATCCAGTGTCGCTTTCCGACCAGGATGACCTTCTCATCCGGCTCAAGTTCGAGCGGAATCGGGAGCTTTGGCTCGGTCATACGCGCTTGTATCCTGCGAGTCGTCTTCGCCATCATCAATGCGGGCGATAACGAGATCGACGACCTGCTCAGGCGACAGCCCATCGCTGAAAATAACACACGCATCGGCGGCGGGCGCGCTGACGTGACGGTCCAGTCTATCACGACGAGCGATATCATTGCGGATATGCTGGAGATCGGCGCTCCCCCCGCGATGCTGAATCTCGCGGGTGCGGCGGCGCGCCCGCTCGTCAATCGATGCGTCCAGGTAGATCTTAAGCGGCGCATCCGGCATGACGATGCTCCCAATGTCGCGCCCGACCATGACCACCCGCCCGCGGCAACCAATGGCGCGCT
>DAOTWI010000870.1:0-3088 GCA_034436075.1 Roseiflexus sp. | reverse complement strand
CCCCGCAAGCGGGGGGGCAGGGGGGGGGAAAGAACATCTCCACAATCGTTCGTGTGGCATCCAGGTTGCGGCTCCGCGCCCCGGAAGCCGCAAGTTGTCCAGGCAGCGGGGGCCAGGTATGCCCACCCCCCTGGACAATGTACGCCACCGCGGTCGCGCCGCTTTTGCAGTCGAGATACGTCCATCGTTCGACCGACGTGCCATCGTCGATCTGTGGAGGAAGCGTTTCGACCTGTGGAACCGGATCGCAGCCATTGGCGACGGCAAACGTCTTCACCGACTCGGCGTGTGCGACCACCTGGCCGCCTTCACAGCCGAAGCGCACGCCCTGGCAGATGTCGCCGCCATCGAGCGGGACGAGCGGATCGGCGCCGCCATTGATGGAAAGGAACGTGAGCGGCGCGTGAGGCGCGCACGCGGCAAACACTGGCGCCGGTATATTCGCAATGACCGGGGCTATTCCAGCGAACACGCCGTTGGTTTCACACCCCAGGCGATAGGTCATCATGCCGCCGTTGGAAGCGCCGGTGACATACACGCGGCTGGCGTCGAGCGGAACCCGGCGACCGATGTCGGCAATCATTGCTGTGATAAAAGCCACATCATCGATCCCGCGCTGAACCATTCCTGCGGTTCCGCGTCCATCGTTCCAGTGAGCGCCTTCACGGGCATCGGATGGCTGGCTGGCATCCGGGTATGCCACGTAGAAACCACGCGCATCGGCATACGTGTCGAAACCCAGCATGCGCTGCATCTTTCGCCCCGTTCCGCCCCCGCCGTGCAGCACAATCAACAGCGGCAGGGGTTCGCCCGCTGATGCCGCAGGCGGAACATGAAGAATCCAGGTGCGCACGGCGCCGTCCACGTCCAGCGCCATGTCATAATTACCGGGACGGAGAGCGGAGGAAGAGGCGGAACCGCGCGCGAGTCGTTCCGACGGCGCACAGGCGGCCAGCAAGAGGAGTGCAACCAGGACCCAGATTGAAGTGGCCGCTTTCGGCATAACCGTTGTCCCTTCGCCATCATTGCATGCTCGCTCGCAGTGTATGGCATCCAGATGAGGCAAGTATCAACGACGTGTGAAGATCTGATGAAGAACGCACGTTGTGACGGTGCAGCGCCTGGCGCTCACGAGCGCACCGATCAGACGGTCGGCGTTTCCCCGCGCCTCATACGATCTTCGATGTCGTCGATAGCCCGCGGCAGGTCCCAGACCCCCTCGATCACCAGGTGCGCTCCTACCGCAACGAGTTGAGCGCCGATCCGCGCGTGGGCATCTTCACGCTCCTGCGGCGTAAGCGCAGCCACGCTGGCGCCAGTCAATCCCAACAGACTGCCGGTGAGAGTCACGCCCACCGTCCACATGCCAGCGTTCAATCCTTCCTCGATGTCTACCGGCGTATCACCGGCTTTGACCATCGCCGCCATCGGGTACACCCCCAGATTCATGGCATTCTGAAAGCACATCCAGGGCGCAGGACGACCGGCAGGAACATCGTCGGGGCAGACGATGCTATCGGGAACATAGCCCTGTGCAGCGGCAGCCGGTGCAAGCATGTCCATCATCGCGCGCAGATACCCGGTCGTCGAGCCAATCTTGATCCCGCGTTTGCGCAATACTTCCAGTGTGTCGAGCAAACCGGGGACGGGTGTGGCATACTCCTGCACGACAGACAGTTGCAGCGGAACGAACTGCGCGAACAGGTCCTCGATGTCGTGCTCAGCAGGCGGCGCGCCATAGACGGATCGCCAGGCGGCGGCGACGGTCGGGCGATCAAGAATTGCGCGCAGGTGATCCTTCTTCATCAATCCCATGCCCGCACGCGCGTCTTCTGGCGTGATGGTCACGCCACGCTGCTCGAAGAGACGCAGAAAGACAGCCACCGGCGCCCATGAGCCATAATCGACTGCTGTGCCAGCCCAGTCGAGAATCACGGCCCGAATCGGACCGCGATAGGTGCGCTGTGCCATCGATTGCATGATGAATCTCCTGTTGAAGACAGATCTCCCCTTGACAGACGTACCAGACGAGATTAGTATGGTTCATACAACCAGGTGCACTTCTGTCTGGTTATTCTATACAAACCAGTCCAGGTCTGCACGATGATGTGCAACTCAACGAGGAGGGCAGCATATGAGTTACCAGGAACGCCAGCCCTGCGGACCGGTCGTCGCCTGCGACTGTTGTGGCAGCATCGGCGCCATCGGCGATCGCGACTGGCGGCAGGTGAGCGGCAGCAGGACAGACGACGCTATGCACCTGTGCCGGGCGTGCCAGCGGCGCGCTGTGTGGTGCGAGGTGCATCAGACCTATCACCTGCCCGAGACGCTTCACCGCCGGCCTTGTGTTGACTGCGGCGGATTGTTTACCGCTCAAGTGGCGTCGAACCTTGAACACTGCCCATCGTGCCGTCGCGAACGCGGCATTATCGTTCCAACGCCGGTGCAGGCAGGCGGCGAACGAAAGGAAGGGCGGGCATGGTCCTGGCTCTTCCTCTGGCGTGCGTTGCGACGTCCTCGTTCAATCCATTCCAACTTCCGTCGCTAAAGGTTCGCTCCAGACTTTGTGGTATAATGCACAATGATGGAGCGTGTACTGGCGAATATCAATGATTGCAGACCGGCGCGCCTGCGACTGGCATTGACACCGCAACGCCTGGATTTGTCGGTGCTGGTCGCATTGATGCTGGGAGTCCTCAACCCGCTCTTCTGTGTGCTGCACTGCTCCATCATCGATGCAGTGGCGCACCAATACGCACACTCGGGGAGCATGCGATTTGTGTGTCACCTGAGCAGCGAAGCGCACACATCCACTGCAGAGGGGGAACAAGTCCCCGTCCAGCATTCCACCACACCACGCGCTGTGTATGATGGCGTCCTGATGCTGCTTGCCCTGTGCGCCACGTTCGCGCTTCTTACCACCCGGCTGACGCCGCCTGACAGACAGCGCTGGAATGGCGAGTCGCCAGCGCCTCCGCTCCCCCCTCCCAAATCGTGGCATCTCCTGCCAGCATGCGTATAACGTCCGCCAGTGCCAGGTGATAGGCGCGAGGCGCGAGGCGCGAGGCGCGAGGCGCGAGGCGTGAGG
>DAOTWI010000869.1:0-2416 GCA_034436075.1 Roseiflexus sp. | reverse complement strand
CTGTCTGCGCACCCGCCGTCGTGCCGAAGCCCGTGCGGCGGCGGAGCAGGTTGCCACGCTACGAGGCAATGGCGTGAGCGCCGCCGATATTCTGGCGGAGATCGCAATCTGACAGTTGCGCAAACGTCATCCTGTGATATACTCAATAACGGACTGCGGCAGCCTCTGCTGTCGCGCATGGCGCAATCTCCGCTTATCGCCGTGTCGCGTCTCGTCACGGCGCACAATGCCCGCTTGAAACATTTCACGCAGAGAGGCGTACCATATTCAAGGAATGCTTCATCGATGTGCAACGCACCGCAGCGTTCGCAGCATCGCTGGTTTGTTCATTACATGTCGGTCTACCGTTCGATCTTACAGCAATGAGGAGGAACCGACGATGATGGTTCAAGGTGTCTCAATCAGCGAACTGATCAACCAGAGTATGCAAGTGCTGACGAAGCCGAGCGTTGAAACGTTCGAGCGCTTCGAGCGGCGTGGCGGCCAGCGCGAGGCGACGATCTACATTATGGTAGCAGCCGCGATCAGCGCAGCAGTTTCACTGGTCTTCGGTCTGTTGAATGGCGTCGTCGCGGCGCTGCTTGCTGGAGTTTTGGGTTTCATCCTTCCGGTCGTGAGTTTCTACCTCTTCGTCTTTCTGGTCTATTTCATCGGGAAGCAGCAGGGCGGAACCGGCACGCAGGACGAAGTGTTCTACACCATGGCGCTGTTCGTCGCGCCAATTCAGGCGGTGACCGGTGCGGTGAGCGCGATTCCGATCCTTGGCTGTCTGGCGTTGCCAGCGACGCTGGCGCTGGGCATCTACCAGATTTACCTTGGTTACCTGGGTGCGCGCTCGAGCATGAACCTGGCACAGACCCCGGCGATTATCACGCTGGTGCTGGCGTTCATCGCGCAGATGGTCATCGGCGCGATTATTGGCGGGGTTTTTGCGGCCATCGCTGTGGCGCTGGGAGCAGCAAGCGGCAGCATCAATTTCGGTCAGTAACGAAACTCGTTTTGCACGACAGCCAAAGGAGCGCGCCAGGCGCTCCTTTTTGTTTGCATGCCGCGCAGCGCATCCAGAGGTGCGGGTGGGACGTATGAATGGAAAGGCAAGAGGTAAGAGGTAAGAGGTAAGAGGGTGAAAAAGTTGCAGGTGCAAAGGAGAGACGTTGCAACGCAACGTCTCACGATTTCCGGGGAGAAAAAAGAACGTCGTACAATCTTGTCACTCGTTTCTCATTTCGAATCCCTGCTGATGTCACCACAGAGACACAGAGGGCGCAGAGATACACACTCGTTTATTTGCTGACGCATTCGCTCATTCGCTGACCCATTTACTCATTCGCTGACCTATTCGCTCATTCCCTATGTCCTGGAATATTCCCGCACATGGCGACGAACCGCTGATTATCCTTGATCGCGTGTCGAAGAGTTACGAGGAAGCCGGGCGCGAGCGCGTCGTGCTGCACGATGTCAGCGCTTCGTTTGCGCGCGGCGAATTCGTGGTGCTCGTTGGCAAGAGCGGTTCGGGCAAAAGCACATTGCTGAACCTGGTCAGCGGCATCGACCTGCCGACATCTGGTGAGATCAGCGTCGCCGGGCAATCGCTGACCCGTCTGCCAGAAAGTGAGCGCACCCTGTTCCGGCGCCGGTCGGTCGGTTTCATCTTCCAGTTCTACAACCTTGTGCCAACGCTCACGGTGCTGGAGAATCTACTGTTGCCGCTCGAATTGAATGGCCGGGCGACAGCGCGCGACCGCAACGCCGCGCTCGATCTGCTGGCGCAGGTGGGTCTTGCTGACCGCCGGAACGCCTACCCCGACCGGCTTTCCGGCGGCGAGCAGCAGCGCGTGGCGGTGGCGCGCGCGCTGGTGCACGACCCGTTGCTGGTGCTGGCAGACGAGCCGACCGGCAACCTCGACAGTGATACCAGCCAGCACGTGCTCGACCTGCTCGACACCCTCACCCGCCGCGCCGGCAAAAACCTGCTCATGGTGACGCACAGCCCCGAAGTCGTCGGTCTGGCGGATCGCCTCTTCCGCATCGTCGAAGGGCGGTTGGTGGAGGAGGATGTGCCGGTCCGTTAAGTGTTGAACGTTGCACGTTGCAGGTGCGAAGGTAGCGCCGTTGCAGCGCAACGGCGCTACGATGCAGCGCAATGGCGCTACGATGCATCGCAATGGCGCAACGTTGCATCGCACCGGCGCGTGTTGCATCGCACCGGCGCGTGTTGCATCGCACCGGCGCTACGTTGCATCGCAACGGCGCGTGTTGCATCGCACCGGCGCGTGTTGCATCGCACCGGCGCGTGTTGCATCGTACCGGCGCAGCGTTGCCCCGCACCAGCGCAGCGTTGCATCGCACTGGCGCAGCGTTGCCCCGCACCAGCGCAGCGGTGCACATCGCATGCGGGAAGATTGCAGGTGAGCAG
>DAOTWI010000868.1:0-2356 GCA_034436075.1 Roseiflexus sp. | reverse complement strand
GGCGCGCCCGTGGCGCGCCCGCGGCGGCGCCGTACCCGCCGGGATCGGTTGCACATGACAGGAGGAAAGATAGTAGAAGGTAAAGTTGAAGGTTGAAAGTGGCAGGGGAATTCAGTACAGGTTAAATCCAGCAATCGAACCCCTGGTCCTCGGTTCTCACTTCTCAGTTCTCACACAAGGAACTATACATGACCACCGCTGACATCATTGCTGCCGAACAACGCTATCTGCTGCAAACCTACGCCCGTCCGGGCTTCGTGATCGAGCGAGGCGAGGGGTGCTATCTCTACGACAGTGAGGGTCGCCGCTATCTCGATTGCATTGCCGGCATCGCCGTCAATGCCCTCGGTTACGGCGATCCCGACGTGGTGCGCACAATCAGAGAGCGCGCCGACGGCATCATTCACCTGTCGAACCTGTACCATTCCCGCCCCGCCGTCGAACTGGCGCAAATGCTGGTCGAGCATACGCCATGGGCGGATCGGGCGTTCTTCTGCAACAGCGGCGCAGAAGCCGTCGAAGGCGCGCTCAAGTTCAGCCGTCGCTACGCACGCGACATCCATGGCGAGGGCAAAACCGCCATCGTCGCATGCACCAGTTCCTTCCATGGGCGCACCATGGGCGCTGTGGCGGTGACAGCGCGCGAAAAATATCGCCAGCCATTCGAACCGGTCATGCCTGGGGTGCGTTTTATGACGTTTAACGATAGTGCCGCCGCTGCTGCCGCCATTACCGGCGATGTGTGCGGCGTGATCGTTGAGCCGGTGCAGGGCGAAGGCGGTCTCAGCGTAGCGACGCCAGAGTTTCTGCGCACCCTGCGCGAACGGTGTGATGCGGTTGACGCGCTCCTGATCTTCGACGAAATCCAGTGCGGCATCGGGCGCACCGGCACACTCTGGGCGCACGAACCATACGGCGTCGCACCTGATATCATGACCATCGCCAAGCCGCTTGGCGGCGGCTTGCCGATTGGCGCAATCCTCATGCGCCAGAAGGTTGCGCAGACAATCCACGTCGGCGATCACGGCACGACGTTCGGCGGCGGTCCGTTCGTCACCGCAGTGGCGCACACCGTGTTCCGCAAAATCGCCGATCCGGCATTCCTTGCGCATGTGCGCGAAGTCGGCGATTATCTCGGCGAGGCGCTGAACGATATGCAGGCTGCCTATCCCGGTGTCGTGCTGGAAGTGCGTGGGCGCGGTCTGATGCGCGGCGTCGTCATCAACGGTCCCGCCAACGCGGTGCGCGAGGCGGCGCACAATGAAGGGTTGCTGATCGCCACGGCAGGCGACGACGTGCTACGTCTGGCGCCGCCGTTGATCCTGACCCGTGCTCAAGTCGATGAGGCAGTCGACAAACTGGTGCGTGCGCTCAAGGCAACCATCACCCTATGAACCATCCCGCTGCGCCGCCAATCCCAGCAACATCGGGATGACCGGGCGATCCGGCGGCGGTGCAAACCTGCCGCCGGGTAACGCGACTGTTCCCTCGAATGCGGGGAAACCATTGGCATACGGGTACTCGCGCAGCGTCTCCAGACGCAGACCGGCCTCCAGCAACGCCGATATCAGGTCTGCCACACCCCACAGGAACTCGTGGGACGGATGCGGATTGCGGAAGTTCTGCACCCCTTCCAGATACCCGGACGGCGTCAGCGCCGCGCCTGCCCATGCCACATAGTCGCCGATCCCCTCATCGAACGACCAGAGTCGCCCGCCACCGTAACTATGGGCAACGGTATGTCCCTGATCATCGAGCATCATCAGGAATGGATGAAACTCGATCATCACGAAGCGCCCGCCGGGCGCCAGCACCGCCGCGATTCCGCGCGCCCAGGCGCGCAGGTCGGAAAGCCAGCACAGAAAGCCATACGAACTGAAGACGATGTCGAACGACTCGCCGCGTTGCGCCGCCGTATCGAGCCAGTCGTACACATCGGCGCGGTGGAATGTCGCCGGAATGCCCGACTCATCGGAGAGACGCCGGGCGAAATCGATCGCTTCGTCGCTAATGTCCACGCCGGTGACATGCGCGCCGAGCCGCGCCAGGCTGAGGGTGTCTTGCCCTGCATTGCATTGGAGATGCAGCAGTCGCTTCCCGCGCACGTCTCCCAGCAATTCCAGTTCTTCGGGGAACAACGTGCTGCCGCCGTCGCGCAAAAACCGCGCCTGATCGGCTTTGTGACTGTTGTGCGCCTTCGTCGCCTCATTCCAGGCGCGGCGGTTGATTTCGTGGAGATCTCTGCGCATTGGATCGCTCCTTCACATCACATCAGCACCCGTGGAGCGGCTAACGTGGGCTGAGCCTGTCGACGCGCGGGCTGAGCCTGCCGACGCGCGGGCTGAGCCTGTCGAAG
>DAOTWI010000867.1:0-4002 GCA_034436075.1 Roseiflexus sp. | reverse complement strand
GGCAGCTCTCCGGCGGGCAGCAGCAGCGCGTGGCGCTCGCGCGCGCGCTCGTCAACCATCCAGAAGTGCTGTTGCTCGATGAGCCGCTTGGCGCGCTCGACCTGAAGTTGCGCAAGGAAATGCAACTCGAATTGAAAAGCCTTCAAGAGCGCGTCGGCATTACCTTCATCTACGTCACGCACGACCAGGAAGAGGCGCTGACGATGAGCGACCGCATCGCCGTCATGAGCGCCGGGAAGGTTTTGCAGATCGGCACGCCGACCGAAATCTACGAGCGCCCGGTCTGCCGTTTCGTCGCCGACTTCATTGGCGAAACCAACTTCATTGATGGGAAGGTCGAAGCGGTGGAGCCTGGCGGCCTTGCAACCATAACATCGGACGACGGTTTGACCCTGCGCGGTCAGATGATCCGTCCGGTCGATCCCGGCACTGCCGTCACCCTCTCCATTCGTCCAGAGAAAGCGTTCCTGTCGGTGCAACCGCCGCCGCCGGGCGCGCCGAACTGTCATCAGGTGCGGGTGGAGCGCGTGGCGTACATCGGGAGCGACACCCGGATCGACGTGCGCCTGGGGGCGCGCTTGTTCGATTTATGGGAACAGAACAGCCGCTCGACGCTCGACCGCGATGCTTACTGGCAACCGGGCGAGACGGGGTATCTCTGGTGGCCCGCCGAGAATGCCATCATCCTGATAGAATGAACCAGACGATGAGGTGACGATGGCTGCTGACACGCTTGCCTCCGACTCTCAACCGCGTGAAGGGCAGATTGCGTCCCTTCTTCGCCGCAGTGAACGGCTGCAACTTGGTCTCCTCCTCTTCCCTGGTCTCTTCTGGTTGGCCACGTTCTTTGCCCTGCCGCTGGTTGTCGTCGTGCTTTACAGTTTTGCGACCAGCGGACCCGGCGGGCGCATTGAGTGGACGTTCACGCTGAACAATTATCGCACCCTGTTCACGGAAAGCCTGTACGTCAACGCCTACTGGCGCTCGATCTGGGCTGGCGTGTGGACGACGCTTGCCTGTCTGCTCCTCGGCTACCCGCTGGCGTACTATATCGTGCGCCGTCCGCCGCGCTGGCGCACCGTGCTGCTGTTTCTGATCTTGATCCCGTTCTGGACGAACTTTCTGGTGCGCACCTACGCCTGGATGCTCATTCTCTCGAACAATGGCATCATCAACAGCGCCATTCAGGCGCTAGGATTGCCGCGCGTCGCGCTCTATCCATCCGAAGGCGCGGTGCTGGTCGGGCTGATCTACGGCAGCCTGCCGTTTATGGTTCTGCCAATCTATGCTTCGCTCGCGCGCTTCGATTTTACGCTGATGGAAGCCGCCGCTGATCTTGGCGCCAACCAGGTGCGCGCCTTCCTGCGCGTGATGCTGCCGTTGACAATGCCGGGCGTGGCGGCCGGGTCGGTGCTGGTGTTCATTCCGACGGTGGGGCAGTTCGTGGTTTCTGACCTGTTGGGCGGGGCGAAGGTCGATTATCTGGGGAATCTGTTGCAACGCCTGTTTACCCGCTCGAACCCGCCGAACTGGCCCCTTGGCTCGGCAATGGCGATTGTCTTCATGATTGTGCTGACGGTGGCGATTATTATGTATTTTCGGGTGACGACGGAGGAGGATCGTTGAGGATTGCACGGCAGAGACGTTGCATTGCAACGTCTCTGCCGTGCAACGTCTCTGCCGTGCAACGTCTCTGCCGTGCAACGTTTCTACCCTGACGCATTCGTTGACCCATTCCATCATTCGTTCGGGGGTCTGACCGTGGTCGATATACAGACAACACCATCGGTGCGCGTCGCTGGAGGTGAACGCCGTCGTTCCGCCGGTTCGCTGGCGCTCGGCGCGCACGCCATACTGACGCTGGCGTTTCTCTATGCGCCCATTGTGGTGCTGGTGCTCTTCTCGTTCACGCGCGACAGTTTCGGCGTGCGGTGGACGGGGTTCACCTTCGACTGGTATGTGCGTTTGCTTGCCGATCAGCGCCTGCTCACGGCGGCGATGAACACCCTGATTGTGGCGCTGATATCGACCATCGTTTCGACCATTATTGGCACGATGACGGCGCTAGCGATGGAGCGCTACCGCTTCCGCTGGCGCACCGGCTTCGATGCGCTCCTCTACCTGCCGATCGTCATCCCGGAGATTGTGATGGCGCTGGCGTTGCTGGCATTCTTCGCCTTCTCGTTCGGACTGATCGAAACCCTGTTCGGCGTGCGTTTCCGTTTTGGTCTGGCAACGGTCACGATCGCGCACATCGCCTTCACTATCTCGTTCGTGGTCGTCGTCGTGCGCGCCAGTCTCAAGGGGTTCGATATGCGTCTGGAAGAAGCGGCGCAAGACCTTGGCGCCAACGAGTGGCAGACATTTCGCCACATCACGCTGCCGCTCATCATGCCGGGCGTGATCGGCGGGGCGCTGCTCGCCTTCACCCTCTCGCTCGACGATTTTGTGATCACCTTCTTCACCACCGGCTCCGGCGTGTCGTTGTTGCCAGTCGAGGTGTACGGGCAGGTCAAACGCGCCATTACGCCGAAGATCAACGCCATTTCGACCCTGATGCTGTTGGTGTCGATTACGCTGGTGTTCCTGTCGCAATTTGTGCAGCGGCGGCGGGAGATGTAAACGAGACGAGGGGCAAGAGGTGAGAGGCAAGAGGATTGGACCGTAGCGATGTTGCAGGGCAACGTCGTCGAAGGTAGTCGTTGCACGTTGAATGTTGAATGTTGAACGTGGGAACGGTTAGAAAGGAAACACAGATGCTCCAGGGACACACCAGGTTCATGGCGCTGCTGCTCATCGCGCTGCTGATGCTCGCCGCGTGTGGCGGGCAGCCGACAGGCAGCCCTGGCAACGAGTATGGCAGCGGCGGCGCCACACCGGAACCGGTCGCAGCGCAACCCTCCGCTGGCGATGAGTTGCAGGTGGATCGCTCGCGGCTCTCGCGTGAACTCAGATTCTTCAACTGGACCGATTATATCGATCCTGCGATTCTCGAAGACTTCGAGAAAGAATATGGCGTCAAAGTGACGGTTGACCTCTTCGACGCCAACGAGGACATGCTCGCCAAGGTGCGCGCCGGTCGCTCCGGGTACGACATTATCACTCCGTCTGATTACGCGGTCGAACTGATGTGGCGCGAAGGGCTGCTGGCGAAACTCGACAAGTCGCTGTTGCCCAATATAAAGAACATCGATCCCGACCTTCTCGACAAATATTTCGATCCGGGGAATGTCTACTCCGTGCCGTACATGTACGGCATCACGGGCATCGCCTACAACCGGCAATCCTTCCCCAATGGCGTGGACAGCTGGGCGGCGCTGTTCGACACGACGCAGATCGCTCAATACCGCGGCAAGTTCAGCATGCTCGACGATGAGCGGGAAACACCCGGAGCGGCGCTGAGGTACCTCGGCTTCTCGCTGAACGAGACCAACCCGGAGGCGTTGCAGAAGGCGCAGGAGCTGCTTATCGCACAGAAACCATTCCTGGCGGCGTACAACAGCAGCGACGTCAACCGGAAACTGGCGAGCGGCGAATACGTCATCGCCCATGCCTGGAGCGGTTCTGCATTGCAGGCGCGCAACGGGTTAGGCGACGAGTTCTCCGGCAACCCGGATATCGCTTTCGTCATTCCGAAAGAAGGCGGCATGATCTGGATGGACAACATGGTCATCCTGGCTGACTCGCCGAACGCCTATACCGCACATGTGTTCATGAACTTCCTCATGCGCCCCGACATCGCGGCGCGCAACGCCGAATATATCGGCTATCTGTCGCCAAATGCCGAAGCAATCAAGTTGCTGCCGCAGGAGATCATCGACCTGTACAACGAAGGGTTCGCCCCGAACGACGAGGTGTTGAAGCGGTTGGAATGGGCGATCCGCAACGATCAGACCGCCGCCTTCACCGACCTGTGGACGGCAGTGAAGGGCGAGTAGTAGGGGCGCGGCGGCGCCGCGCCCTGAGGTAGGGGCGTGGCGCTGCAATGCCCACGGGCGCGCC
>DAOTWI010000866.1:0-3210 GCA_034436075.1 Roseiflexus sp. | reverse complement strand
TTTTCTGCCGGGAATGCGGCCAGGAGTACTACAGCGTCCGCCGCACCCGTGATCCGCAGTCCGGGGAGATGTTCCTGCCGCGCGCCTACGGCGAGATTCCCGACGACGACGAGGAGCAAGCCGGGTATCTCTACCTGAGCGGCGCCAATCCCTGGCCCGATGCGTGGGAGGCGCAGGCGGATCGCCTGCCGGAGGACTGGCTGGAGGAGCATCGCGGAGCGTTGCGCGTGCGCCCGAACCGCCGCAAAGACCTGCCCGAACCGCTGCGCGTCGCGCCGGATGGCGTCATTGGCGGCGACCTGGCGGTTCATTATGTTCCTGCGCCGTTCCTGTTCTGCCTCTGCTGCGGCGTCTCCTACGGCGGCGCGCGCCAGACCTCCGATTTCGCCAAACTCAGTTCGCTCAGTTCCGAAGGGCGCAGCACCGCCACCACGATCCTGAGCCTT
This sequence comes from Roseiflexus sp., assembly GCA_034436075.1. GTDB lineage: Bacteria > Chloroflexota > Chloroflexia > Chloroflexales > Roseiflexaceae > Roseiflexus. The sequence goes on along the minus strand of DAOTWI010000866.1, from coordinate 2,764 downwards.
TCCGCCATTCGCGCTCTCCGGTCGTCCGACCTGCCGAGACGGGCGCAAAAGTTGCTGAGTTTCACCGATAATCGCCAGGACGCGGCGCTTCAGGCGGGGCACTTCAATGATTTTGTGGAGATCACGACGCTGCGGGCGGCGATCTTGAAAGCGGTGCAAAGCGCCGGATCGCACGGGTTGCGCCATGACGAACTGACCCAGAAGGTGTTCGATGCGCTCGATCTGCCGCTGGCAGCCTACGCCGAAAACCCGGAGGTGCGCTTCCAGGCGCTGCGCGAGACGCAGCGCGCGCTGCGCGAGGTGCTTGGCTATCGCATCTACCGCGACCTGAAGCGCGGCTGGCGGATTACCTCCCCGAACCTGGAGCAGTGCGGCTTGCTCGACATTCAGTACGAGGCGCTCGATGAGGTCTGCGCAGCGGAAGACATCTGGCAGAACGCGCATCCGGCGCTGGCGGGCGCAACCGTCGCCACGCGGATGCTGGTTGCGAAGACGCTGCTCGATGTGATGCGGCGCGATCTGGCGATCCGGGTGGACTATCTCGATGAGCGCTACCAGGAGCGCATCCGGCAGGAGAGCAGCCAGCGCCTCAAGGCGCCCTGGGCGCTCGACGAGCATGAGCGCATGGAGCATGCATCCATTCTCTATCCGCGCCCGCGCGGTCCGCGCGACTATGGCGGCAATCTCTTCCTCTCGCCGCGCGGCGGCTTTGGCCAGTTCCTGCGCCGCCGCACGACCTTTCCTGATTTCCCGGAGCGGCTGCGGCTGGACGACACCGATGCGATCATTCGCAACCTGCTGTCCGCACTCCAGCAGGGTGGTCTGGTGACGATCGTGGAACCGGCGCGCGACGCGACGGATGCGCCGGGGTATCAACTCCCGGCGGCGGCGCTGCGCTGGGTGAGCGGCGATGGAACGCGACCCTTCCGCGATCCCATTCGCACGCCGAATGAATCACAGGAGGGCGGGCGCACCAATCCGTTCTTTGTGCGTTTCTACCAGGACGTGGCGGCATCGCTGATCGGCATGGAAGCGCGCGAGCACACCGCGCAGGTCCCGTCACAGGATCGCCAGCAGCGCGAGGCGGCGTTCCGGGAAGGCGATCTGCCGATCCTCTACTGCTCGCCGACAATGGAACTGGGTGTCGATATTGCCGAGTTGAATGTGGTCAACATGCGCAATGCGCCGCCGACGCCCGCCAACTATGCGCAGCGCAGCGGTCGCGCCGGGCGCAGCGGCCAGCCGGCGCTCGTGTTTACCTATTGTTCGACCGGCAGCCCGCACGACCAGTATTTCTTCAAACGCCCTGAGCGGATGGTGGCTGGCGCTGTGACGCCGCCGCGTCTCGATCTGGCGAACCAGGACCTCATCCGCGCCCACATTCACGCGATCTGGCTGACGGAAACGGGGCTGAGCCTTGGTTCGTCGTTGCGCGACCTGCTCGATGTCTCCGGCGAGGAGCCGGCGCTGGAGCTGCTGGAGAGCGTTCGGGAGGACATCAGGGACACGGGCGCGCTGCGCCGCACCCGCGTTCGCGTCGAGCGGATGCTGGAAACGATCCGCCCTGAACTGCAGGCGTCCAGCTGGTTCCGCGACGACTGGATCGATACTGTGCTGGCGCAGATTCCGCACGCCTTTGACCGTACCTGCGACCGCTGGCGAGGACTCTACCGGGCGGCGCTGTCGCAGGCGCGTTCTCAGGATCGCATCATCCGCGACGCTTCGCGCAGCCCGGAGGATAAGCAGCAGGCGGAACGGCTGCGGCGCGAGGCGGAGGAGCAGCTCAAACTGCTGACCGAGATCGACAACCTGGCGCAGTCGGACTTCTACAGTTACCGCTACTTCGCCAGCGAGGGGTTTCTGCCGGGCTACAATTTCCCGCGCTTGCCGCTCTCGGCGTTCATTCCGGCGCGGCGCACCCGGCAGCGCGATGAGTTCCTCTCGCGCCCGCGCTTCCTGGCGATCTCCGAGTTCGGACCGCGCGCGATCATCTATCACGAGGGGTCGCGCTACACGATCAACAAGGTGATTCTGCCGCCAGCCACCGAGGACGACCCGCTCACGCGGCGGGCGAAACGCTGCGAACGCTGCGGCTATCTCCATCCGGTCACCGATGGGGATGGGCTCGACCTCTGCCAGCGTTGCGGCGCGTCGCTCGAAAAGACATTGCGCAACCTCTTCCGGCTCCAAAATGTCGCCACCAAACGCCGCGACAAGATCAACTCCGATGAAGAGGAGCGCATGCGCATCGGGTATGAGATCATCACCGGGGTGCGCTTCGAAGAGGCTGGCGAGCGCGCCAGCCCGGTGCGCACAGCGCATGTGCTGCGCGACGGGGCGCTGCTCGCGCGCCTGACCTATGGCCATGCCGCGACGATCTGGCGCATCAACCTGGGTTGGCGGCGGCGCAAGGAGAAGGAGCAGTACGGCTTCGTGCTCGACGTGGAGCGCGGCTACTGGGCGCGGAATGATCAACTGGCGGACGATGAGGATGATCCGCTCTCGGCGCGGACGCAGCGCGTGATCCCGTATGTCGAAGATTACCGCAACTGCCTGCTGTTCGAGCCGGAAGCGCCGCTCGACGTTTGGGTCATGGCATCGTTGCAAGCGGCGCTGAAACACGCGATCCAGGCGGTCTATCAACTGGAAGATAATGAACTTGCCGCTGAGCCGTTGCCGTCCGAAAAGGATCGGCATCTGCTCCTCTTCTACGAGTCGGCTGAGGGCGGGGCGGGGGTGCTCAGCCGGTTGCTCGACGACCAGC
>DAOTWI010000865.1:0-1752 GCA_034436075.1 Roseiflexus sp. | reverse complement strand
CATCGCAACCCGGCTCAGAAAGAACGCATCGAGCGCCGCCTGGCGCACCAACCTGGCATTCGCGCCGTTGCGGCAAACACGCTGACCGGTACGGTTCTCGTCCACTTTGACGCAACGATGAGCGTGGAAGAAGTGCAGGCGCGGCTGGTCCGGGCGCTCACCGGCGCCGATGACGCCGATCAGCGCCAACCGCAACATCCCTGGCACACGATGCCGGCGACGGACGTTGCGCAGCTCCTCAACACTTCACTCACCAGCGGACTGGAACCGGCAGTCGCCCAACAACGGTTGCGCGAACTGGGCGCCAACACGCTCCCGGATATTCATCGTCGCTCAACGCTCAGTATGCTGCTCGAACAGTTCAGCAGCCTGCCGGTAGCGCTGCTGGGCGTCTCGGCAATCCTGTCGCTTGCGACCGGCGGCGTCGCCGATGGCGTGGTCATTCTCAGCGTGGTGCTGATCAATGCCGGCATTGGCTTTTTCACCGAACATTGGGCGGAACAGACGATCGCAGGGTTGAGCCGCGGCGCCAGACCGGTGGCGCGCGTGATCCGCGCCGGCGTCGAGCACGACCTGCCGGGTGAAGAACTTGTGCCGGGCGATGTGATCGTGCTGAAACGCGGCATGCCGGCGCCCGCCGATGCGCGCCTGATCGAAACCGATGATCTGACGGTCGATGAATCGGCGCTGACTGGCGAGAGCATTCCGGTTGTCAAGCGCGCCGATGTGGTGCTAGGACGTGAGACGCCGCTCGGCAGCCGGATCAACATGGTCTATCGCGGCGCGACCGTCACTGGCGGCGGGGGACGCGCATTGGTGGTTGCCACCGGCGCCGCCACCGAAGTGGGGCAGATTCAGCGGATGCTCGCCGAGACGGAACAGCCCGAAACGCCATTGCAGCGGCAACTCCGGGTGCTCGGCAGTCAACTGGCGCTCCTGTCGCTGGCGATCTGCGGCGGCGTGTTCGTCATTGGTCTGCTGCGCGGCCATGGCTTCCTGCTGATGCTGAAAACGTCCGTATCCCTGGCAGTCGCCGCTATTCCCGAAGGGTTGCCGACGGTCGCAACCACCACGCTGGCGCTCGGTCTGCGCCGTCTGGAACGCCAGAACATTCTGGTGCGCCGCCTGGTTGCGGTGGAAACGCTCGGCGCGGTGCAGGATGTCTGCCTCGACAAAACCGGGACGATCACGCTGAACCAGATGACGCTGGTGGCGGTCTTTGCCGGGATGACCCTCTACCGCCACGAAGAGGCGACGTTCCGGCGCGACGGGGATGGCGCCAGCGGCGTGCGCACGGGCGAACTGACCTGGCTGCTGCAACTGACGGCGCTGTGCAGCGAAGTGCGCATTGAGATGAGCAATGGTTCACCCCGCTTGCAAGGGACGCCGACGGAGATCGCACTGGTGCAGGCGGCGCTCGATGCCGGCATTGATGTGGTCGCCCTGCGCCAGCGCCATCCGCTGCTGCGCATCCAACCGCGCAGCGAACAGCGCGGGTATATGGTCACATGGCATGCTGATGGCGACGGCGAGTTGCTGGCGATCAAAGGATCGCCGGACCAGGTGCTGGCGATGTGCCGCCGCCACCTGTACGACGGCGTGGTGCAGCCGCTCATCGAACGCGACCGGGTGCGCATCGTGACCGAAAATGAGCGTATGGCGGGCCAGGCGCTGCGGGTGCTTGGCGTCGCCTACGCCTATGGCAGCGATCCGCCGGAAGAACGCCGCGACCTGATCTGGGTGGGGTTGGCA
>DAOTWI010000864.1:0-8005 GCA_034436075.1 Roseiflexus sp. | reverse complement strand
AGCGCGCCGCCTCCGCCGCCGCTGCCAGACCGATGCCCGCGCCGGGCGATCCGGTATAGATGAGGATTTTTGCCACCGTTCAGACTTCCCAGGTATCTGTGATGCTCACTGGCTCACTTCCATAATCAGCAGGTTCTTCCCTGAAGAGGAGATGCTGGTACGATCCTTCCGTGTATTCCACTATCTGGCGCTCTGCGAGAGTTCGTGCAATATCACACTCTTTGTTCAGAATCCGGGCAAGCACCATCAGATCAAGCGAGTTGAGCAACTGAGCCGTAATTGGTCGCTTTGCATCCCAGAAAATTAATGATGTCCAGAACTCCCTGGCTGGTGTGGACATCACCAGTTCATACAAAAGACGGCATTCTTCTTCAGAATGACACGGAAAGAAATAACAGGTATCATCAAGCACCACCGGACGCTCCCGAAAAGGCGAAACTTGAACAAACTCCAGTTTCTTATATAGACCTGAGATAGCAACCTTCCATGGAGCGAAAGAATATGGTCCAACCCCAAAGATCGAAAAGTGCGGACGATTTCTGTATATTGAACTCTTCCGTTTTTCCAGGAGATACGCATGCTCATTCAGGTAATTCCATGCCCTGGGAGCATCCAGCCTCAGACGACCCGGATCGTCATTCATTGTCCGCTGCGGAACAAACATCCATAGACGCGGACTTCGGTGTGCCGCAATATCGGAACTTTTTAGCAACGGATAGAGCACTTCCGGCTCAAGGTCAACAGCTTCTCTCAGTCCGTTCACAAGATTTCCCTGCTCCATGCGCAATTCAAAGACCTTGCTGCAATCATGTTTGATGCCCGACCGCCAACCTCTCAGACCTGTTCCTGTAAGCATCTTCCATTTTCGGTATAATTCGACATTAGCTACAAGTATGCCATCTTGTAGCCCGAACACCGTATCGGGTTTTTGTGCATGAAGAGAGTGAAACACGGAACATTCCTTACTGCCGCTGGTCGGGCTGCCCCGAACAAACAGAAGGCAGGCGTCAACCGAAGCTCCAAAATATGTGTGAGCGTCGAGAATGTACACAGACGCTGGATCAATTCTCAGACCGTTTTGCCAGGCATACAAGAGAACCTTGCGAGCCACTGTTGTTTTGCACAGCATCGCGAGAAGGCGATGTTTACCATCGATCCATTCAATGATTTGTCTCAACATCCATTCTGAAATGTCAAAATTACTTTTGCCTGTAATTGCATCAATGCCACGGAAGTTGTCGGTATTTGATTTATTTGGGAGATTATTACTATTCAGGGTGCTTAATGCTGCGTTCGTCACCCAGGGCGGATTACCCATAACGAGGATTGGCTCTGGCAAGTCTCCCACAATCTCAGGCCAATTCGTAAGGAAGAAATCAGATTGACGAATCTCAACAGACCTGTGCGGAAACGCTTGTGCAAGCGTGCGCTGAGCCTGCGTCACATAGTGTGGATTGATGTCGAAGCCGAGAACACGTTGTGCATCTGAGAATGTTTCTAAAGATGCCGTGAGAAATGACCCCAAGCCACAAGTCGGTTCAAGAATTGAAGAGGGGCGAAAATCATTTCGGGCAATAAGAGAGCAAACCTCTCTGGCAAGGATTAATGGCGTCTGAAAATCCCCGAACTCAGCCTTGCGTCGCTTCTCATCGTGCATTGCTATCTCAGCCTTTCAATTCCTGCAACCGAACCAGCCTTCTCGATGACACGACTGTACTGTAGTCTTCATTGCAGAGCGTTTGAGATTGTCAGATAGCCGATCTCAGGAGGATGGACGAGAATTTCATCAGCCAGCGCTGATGCTTCAATATCATCTACTGGAAGTCGGCGCTCTTCAATGAAAGCCATAATGTCATCCTTATTGCCATTATTTTCGAGAATTCGACGCAGGCCTACAGTCGTTTGAAAATCTGCTGTGTGCTCCTTACCAATAAAGATCGCATGAAGGATGCTCAGGTTCCCCGTAGATGTTTTTGGGTCATCAGTCTTCTTATATACGAAAACCAGTAACGCATAACCCAAACCGTACACTTTCTGTCGAGCAGATTTGAAAGGGCACGATGACTGCGGTTGCTCTATACTTGTCACTTTCACATCAACGTCAAGTTCGGGAAAATCTATTCCGCTTGCAGAGCTTCCTTCCTTAAAGTCGTACCTGGCATGGAGATAAGACCGAAACTTGCGCTCAAAGTATGTACCTATCGCTTTTCCATCCGTAACACCGTACAATGTCGGCTCCCAATGCAACGACTCGAGTTTGGCAAATGTCTTGGCTTCGTCCTTAAGAATTGCCAGCGTCAATTTTGGTTTCATGCCTAATCCTGCGACTCTCCGCCCGACACCGACACCCTTCTCACGCCACTGGCGCTGGCTTCGACAGGCTCAGCCGGCGCCAGTGGCGTTGTACGCCTGCCAATCGCATATCCAGCAACAATCAGGGTCAACGGCTGCCGGACTGCGCCTCTAGCGGCATCCACGCCAACCAATGCAGAAGGCATGCAGACCTATCGCGTGAGTCCGTCACAATCCGTGCATATCCGTGTCCCATCGCCAGCATGCTCACAGGAGCGCCCAGGTTCAACCCCTGAACGCTCAGACAGGCGCTTACCCGCCGCCGCCGCCGAAGCCCATGATCCCGCCTTCGGTCATCGCGCGCACATCGAGCAGTTCATCGACCTGTTCGGCAGTGAGCAATCCCTTCTCGACCACCACGTCCTTGATCGTCTTGCCCGTCGCCAGCGCCTCTTTGGCGACCGCCGCGCCATTCAGGTAGCCGATCACCGGGTTCAGCGCCGTCACCAGGATCGGGTTCTTCGCCAGCCAGCCGGTCGCCTTCTCCGGGTTGGCGGTGATGCCGACGACGCACTTCTCGGTGAAGGCGTTGATCGCGCCAATGAGCACATGCATCATCTCGAACAGATTGTGCGCAATGATCGGCATCATCACATTCAGTTCGAGTTGCCCGGCCTGCGCCGCGAGCGACACCGTCAGGTCGCACCCCTGCACGTGGAAGCACGCCATGTTCAGCATTTCCGCCAGCACCGGATTGACCTTGCCTGGCATGATGCTCGAACCGGGTTGCACCGCCGGCAGGCGGATCTCGTCGAGACCAGTGGTGGGCCCCGACGCCAGCAGGCGGAAGTCGTTCGCAATGCGCGTCAGCGTGATGCACAATGTGCGCAGCGACGACGAGAAATCCGCCGGGTCCGCCAGGTTCTGCATTGCCTCGAACAGGTTGCCCGCCGAGCGCAGTTCCTGGCCGGTCAGTTCCGACAGACGCTTGACCATCCGCCCGTGGTATTCGGGGTGGGCGTTCAACCCGCTGCCGACCGCCGTGCCGCCGATGCCCAGACGCCGCAGCCGGTCAGCAGCCGCTTCGATTCGCTCACGATCATTGCGCACCGCCAGCGCATACGCGCCAAACTCCTGCCCCAAGCGCACCGGCACGGCATCCTGGAGGTGAGTACGTCCCGACTTGACGATCGGATCGAACTCTTCCGCCTTCGCTTCGAGCGCATCGGCGAGCCGGTCGATGGCAGCCAGCAATTCGTCGATGCGCCAGAGGCATCCGAGACGGATCGCAGTCGGGATCGTGTCGTTCGTGCTCTGCGCCATGTTGACGTGGTCGTTCGGGCTGACCGGTTTCTTCGGATCGTCGATTGCAAAGCCAAGAATCTGGTTGGCGCGGTTGGCAATCACCTCATTGAGGTTCATGTTGTGGCTGGTGCCCGCGCCTGCCTGGAACGGATCAACGACGAAATGATCGGCATGCTGCCCATCGAGCACTTCGTCAGCCGCCTGAATGATGGCGTCGGCAATCTGACGACCGCTGATCGTGCGGTCGCCAATCGTGACATCATTGAACAGTCCGAGGTCGCGGTTCACCTCCGCAGCGGCGCGTTTGATCATCGCCTGCGCCCAGACGAATGCCGGGTACGGGCGCATGCCGCTGACCGGGAAGTTCATCACAGCGCGTTGCGTCTGTGCGCCGTACAGCGCATTCGCGGGCACCTGCACGTCGCCGAGCGAGTCCTTCTCGATGCGGAATCCTTCGGGCATGGGCTTCCTCCTCTCCTTTGGGGACCACTACCGCGCCCATGGTACCATGGATTCCGCCATGCGCTGCGATGCAGTGCGCCACGGCTCGATTGCTTCGTGCATTGACAGCGATCACGCTCTGTCCTACACTTGAAGGCGCCAGCAGAAGCAACGACAAAACGTTTCGCGTATTGGCAGACGCCACTTCCGGGATCAGTCATGAGCGTCATGCACCTCAGTCGCAACACCGGGCTTGATCTTGTGCGCGCGACCGAAGCCGCCGCCATCAGCGCCGGGCGCTGGATGGGTCTTGGTCACCGCAACGAGGCGAATGCCGCTGCCGAACAGTCCATGGCAACCACCCTCGATCTGCTCGACTTCGATGGATGCATTGTCGTCGGTGAGGAAGGGCGCCTGAAGACCCAATCCAGTCTGATCAGCGGCCGGCGCGTTGGTCGCGGCGGTCCGCCGGTCGATGTGGTTGTCGATCCGGTCGATGGGTTGCGCCTGCTGGCGCAGGGGCGCTCCGGCGCTATCTCGGTTGCGGCGGTCGCGCCGCGTGGCGCGCTCTGGTCGCCTGCGCCAGCCGCATATATGGAGAAACTGGTTGTCAGCCGCGAAACGGCGCACGCGCTTGTGCCAGAATGTCTCGGCGCACCCGCTGGATGGACGCTGGCGCTGATTGCGCGCACGCTCCGCAAAGACATCCGCGATCTGGTCGTCTTCGTGCTCGATCGGCCGCGTCACGTCGATCTTGTGAACGAAATCCGCGCCGCTGGCGCGCGCGTGATGCTGGCGGACGATGGCGATATTGCTGGCGCGGTGCTCGCCGCGATGCCCGGCGGTCCGGTCGATGTGCTCATGGGGATCGGCGGCGCTGCCGAGGGCATTATTGCGGCGTGCGCAGTGCGTTCCATCGGCGGTGCGATGCTTGCCCGCCTTGCGCCTCAGAGCGACGCCGAACGCCAGGCTATCGAAGAGCGTGGTCTCGATATGCGCCGGGTGCTCACCTGCGACGATATGGTGGCGACCAATGAAGTCTTCTTCGTCGCCACTGGCATTACCGATGGATCGCTGCTCCACGGCGTGCGCTACCAGCGCGACCGCGCCGAGACCAATTCGCTCATCCTGCGCTGTGAAACGCGCACACGCCGGGTTATTTATGCCGAACATCTGCTGCCTGATGTCCACGCCGTCTTGAGAAAGGAGCGTGAACCGTGACGACTGCGTTTGAAAAGGAACGTGACCCGACGATAGACGCCGACGTGTTTCACCGACTATCGTGGCGCGCCTACCCGTACCTCCTCGTTCCCGACGATCCGCAACTGCACTTTCCACAGGCGGAAGGGTACCAGGACATGGCGAGCGATACCTACTACGCCTCCGGCATCGTGCAGGGCGAACAGACTGGGAAACGCTACGCCTTCTTCGTCATTTTTGCCCGCCTCTCCGGTTTTTCCAGCGCCTCCGGCATCGATATGCACCTCGGCGCGCTTTTTGATCTTGCGAACGGCGGTTATACCACCTTCGCGTCATACGACCTGCCGCCGAAGCGTTGGCTGCGCAAACGCCTGACGATCACGCGCGGCCACCTTGGCGTCGCCTGGGACTCGCCGTCCTGGAAGAGCCGCTTCTGGGCGCGCTATGATGCGTCTGGCGTCCCCGTGCCTTTCGGATACACTCTCGACGTGTGCGGGCGCGATAGTCGCGGCGATCCGCTGGCGCTCGACCTGATCGTCGATGCAACCAAACCGCCGCAGCCGGTCGGCGGTCCAGTTTACAATGGCGCCATCACTGTTATGGGGCAGCCAAATACCCGTTCCTATTTTCAAAGCCTGCGCTATCGCGGGTCGCTCCGGTGGCGCGGCGTGGAAGAGGCGGTTCAGGGCGATATTGGCTGGCTCGACCGGCAGTGGTTCCCCGAGTATGTCGGTGCGTACTCTGGTATTCTTGCGGATCGTTACAGCCACCAGTGGGCGCAAATGTCGCTCGATAACGGCTGGGAACTCAGTCTGTGGCGGCACTTTGCGCGCCACGAGCGCAACCGTGAGATTCCGTTCAGCGGGTTGACGATCACCGATCCAGCGGGACGTGCGTTGTTCACCGGCGAGTACCGTGTCGAGCCGCTCAGTTACTGCCGCGATGAGGGATACGTCACACCGCTCTACGCGCCGGTGCAGCGCCTCTTCGGCGTGCGCGGCGACACGCGCTATTTTCTCGACGCCTACCGGTTGCATGTGCCATCGCTCGACCTGGTTGTGACCAGCACGCCGCTCGCGCCTGCCCCGGCGCACCGCATGCCGGTCGATTACCTCACCGGACCGACCCGCCTGGAAGGGACGATGGCAGGCAGACCGGTGACTGGCTACGGGTTCAACGAACGCACGCTGGGTCTGTGGCGACCGTGGGAGGTGTGCCAGGCGCTCGCCGACTCGCTGCGCCCGCTGGTTGGCGAAGGGCAGGCGCCATCCGCGCTGGCGCAGCAGATGGATGCGGTGTGCGCCGCCATCGACGCGCAGTGCAACGACGAGGCGAAGCGCATCCTCGAACGCCAGGTGCGCCCCGCGCTTGACACCCTCGCTGAACCGCAGCGTCGGCGCCTGATCCGCCTGTGCAACGACCTGGCGGCAGTATTATAGCAGCGATGCTTTTTTGTCCACGAAGCGCACGAAGGTGCACGAAGGCGGAAAGGTTGATAGGTCCTTCGCGCCCCTTCGCGTTCTTCGTGGATAACCGATACCTTCAACCTTCCCACCTTCAACCTTTAACCTTCCGACCATTTCTCTGGTAATGCTCTGGTACGCCACTGCATCTATCATTCCAAAAGAATGAAGATTCGTCCTACCACGACGTAAGGAGCGCATTGCAATGTCTACGACGAACGGGAACATCGCCGCCCTTGAAGCCGAAAACGCCGCGCTGCGTCAACGCATCAGCGAGCTGGAAGCGCGCCTTGCTTCTCGCAATGACGTCGCCGCGTCCACGACTGACCACGCCATTATCGATGAGTTTCGCGGCTTTCGCACACTGGTCGAAACAGCGCCGCAAGCTATCAGCATTGCCGGTCTCGATGGCGTCATCACCTATGCCAATCCCGCTTTCTGTGCACTGAGCGGCTACGATGCGCTTGCTGGCATGCCAATAGTCAACCTTCATTTCGACGAGGATCTGCCCTTGCTTGAAGCAGGAATGCGCAGCGTGCTGAGCGAAGGGGTCTGGCACGGCACGTTGAACATGCGCCACAAGGAGGGCGGCGCAATCCCAGTGCGGGTCAACGCCTTCGTCATCCGCGACGATGCGGGCAATCCGGTGGCGATGACCGGCATGTTCGAGGACCTTACTGCGGAACTGGCGCGCGAGGAACGCCTGACCCTCTTCGAGGCGCTTGTCGAAAACGCCCCCGATGCCATCGGCGTCGCCGATTTCAATGGCGACATCATCTACGCCAACGCCGCCTACAAGTCCCTGACCGGCTACGGCGACGACCTGGTCGGTATGAATGGCTTCGACTACATTCACGAAGAGGATCATCGGACGGCGCAGGTCGCGCTGGCGCGCCTGGCGGAGGGCAAGGCAGCGTTCCTTGAAGTGCGTATTCGCCGCAAAGATGGCGGCATCGTACCCGCAGCCGCCACGCTGTATGCGCAAATGTCGCCGCGCGACCGGCTTCAGATCATTGGCTTTCTGCGCGATATCAGCGAACAGAAGCGCGCCGAGGAGGAACGCTTCGCGCTGCAGCAGCAGGTGATCGAGGCGCAGCGCGCCGCCATCCGCGAACTCTCGACGCCGCTCATCCCGATCAGCGAGACGGCGGTGATCATGCCGCTCGTCGGCGCGATCGACAGCGCGCGGGCGCAGCAGATTATCGATGCGCTGCTCGAAGGCGTCGCCGAGTATCGCGCCGAAATGGCGATTGTGGACATCACCGGGGTGCAGGTGGTCGATACGCAGGTCGCCAATGCGCTGG
>DAOTWI010000863.1:0-2707 GCA_034436075.1 Roseiflexus sp. | reverse complement strand
GTGACGAAGATCTTCTCGCCGTTCAGAATCCATTCCTTGCCATCTTCGGAGAGGCGCGCCGTGGTGCGGATGGCGGCAGTATCGGAGCCGGCGTGCGGCTCGGTCATCGCCATCGCCGCCCATTTTGGCTCACCCTCGCCAAAGCGCTTCAGGAAGCGCTCCTTCTGCTCCGGCGTGCCGGTTGCATCGACCGCCGCGCCGCCGAGCGCGCCGCCGGGGGTGCACAGATACAACCCGGCGTCGCCCCACGAAAGCGCCTCGACCACGTGCGCCAGCATCAGGTAGCCGATGCGCGGGCGCGGCTTGCCCTCCTTATCCGTCTTCTCCTTGCCATCCTCGACCGAGAACGAGCGCCCGCCGCGTTCGCGGATCGTGGGCCAGATCAGGTTGATATAGTCCCACGGGCGTTCTGTCTCGTGCTCATCGTAATAGCGCGCAACCGGGCGCATCACCTGCTCGCCGAGCATCGTAATGAACTGCACCTGGCGCTTAATCGGGGTTGGGATCTCAAAATCGATCATGGTCGTCTCCTCACACCATCGCAAGACCAAGGAACGTGCTGAACCCGCGCCCATTGCGCAGCCAGCGCTCGACCGGATGTTCGCGAATGTAGCCGTGACCGCCAAGGATCTGCACGGCGCGGTCGGTCACCATCAGCGCCATTTCGTCGGCGTATGCTTTGGCGAGCGCCGCCTGCTGCGCGGCATTGTGCCCCTTATCGAGGCGCCACGCGGCTTCGTAGGTCATCAGGCGCGCCGCATCAACCTCGATCGCCATCTCCGCCAGCATAAAGGCAATCGCCTGGTTCTGGGCGATCGGCTTGCCGAACGCCTCGCGCTGCTTGGCGTAATCGCGCGCGTACTCAAAGGCGCCGCGCGCTACGCCGACTGCCAGCGCCGCCAGCGCGACCCGCGAATAGTCCATCAGGCGGTCGATGTCGATGCCCTGTTCGCCGCCCACCCGGCACGATATCGGTACATACACATCGTCCAGCCGCAGTTCATAGGTCGGCAGCGCGCGGATGCCCATGAAACTTTCGCGCTCCAGCACCGCCAGCCCTTCCGTGCCGCGCTCGATAATGAACGCCTGCGTCGTCTCCCCCTCGCGAGCGTACACCAGGAACGCATGCGCATCGGCAGCGAGCGGCACGAGCGCCTTGTGCCCGGAAATCTCGTACACATTGCCTTCGCGCTCGGCGACGGTGTGGAGCGCGTGCGGGTCGAAACTCCAGCGCGGCTCGATCAGCGCCGCCGTGTAATGCGCAAAGCCGCCTTCTACGAGGCGGGGGAGCCATTTTTCCTTCTGCTCTTCGGTGCCGTAATGCAGGATGGGGATCGCAAACAGATTGGGGGTCATCAGGTAGAGCGCCATCGACAGGTCGCCGTAGCCGAGTTCTTCCGCCGCCAGTACGCCAGTCAGCGCCTGATGCGTTTCGCCAAAGCCGCCGTACTGCTCCGGAATGGCGCTCGGCAGCAAGCCGAGGTCCCACCCGCGGCTGATGATGTCGGGCGGAATGGTGCGCTTTTCGTCCGCCTCGTAGGAGGCGGGGCGCATGCGATCAGCAGCATAGCGACGCACGGTGTCGATAATGAGTTGCTGCTCTTCCGATGGAGTAAACGAGATCATAACCACATCTCCTTTGTGTCAACCGCTCAGCGCGCCGATCTGCATCAGCAGCGGCAGGCTGCCCTCGAACCGCAACTTGCCCATCATAAATGCCATCTGCCCGTTCAACTCGCCCGACAGCATCTGCCGGTAATCGTCGGTGGTCATCCGCAGCGTCACGGAAGGTTCGGATTGTCCGCCAAAGATGCTGACGCTCTCGAACAGGCTGTCGTCGGAGCGGGTCAGCTCCAGTTTGACCATTCCGCGCAGGTTCTTGACCACCTCGACCTTGCGCCGCAGGAAGTAGTCGATGAACGGCTCATGCGCATCGCCTTCCGCAGCGGCGCGCCAGTTGTCGTAGGAGAGCGCCAGTTGCAGATCGGCGCCTTCGATGCCGCCATCGACGAACTCGATGGACGAACCCGCGATCTTCAGCCCGAAGACGCCGCCCTGATCGCCTTCGCCCTCGATTGTGTAGGTCACCGTCAATTCGGGTTGGGCGAGAACCTCTTCTGCTGCGCCTGCAACCGCTTCCGCGAACCGCTGCGGCACAATCTGCGAAAAGTATGCTGCCGGGGTGATGTCGCTCATGGGGTGTGTGTCCTCCCTGTGATAGATGCTGAAAGAGCCGTTTCCGTTATCCGTCTGCCCGCCTGGCGGCTGATGGAGTTTGAAGAATTATTCGGCTATCCGTTCGTCCGCCCGGCGACTGAAGCCGCAGGCTCCGGGTGCGAAGCCCGCCTGCGCGGGCTGGACGTGGCGATGCCGGATGATGTGCTTAAACTCCATAAGCCGATCAAGCGCTGCCGCGTGACTCGTCACTGTTCCAGATACTGGCGAGATGTCTGTCCACACCGACATTATGGAAGATTGCCTGGTTGGGGATTATTAACCGCTCGTGACGCAGTGTACCATGGAGATGTTGCGAACATGTTGCGGGAATGTTGAGACAGGCGCGAGAGGCGAGAGGGGTGAGGCGAGAGGCAAGAGGGGAGAGGCGAGAGGGGTGAGGCGAGAGGCAAGAGGGGCGAGGGGGCAGGTGGCATTGCCCCTTCGTGCCTTTCGTGCTCTTGGTGGAGAGCAGGGGCAAGAGGGGAGAGGC
>DAOTWI010000862.1:0-7735 GCA_034436075.1 Roseiflexus sp. | reverse complement strand
CCGCTATCCGTTCGTTCGCCCGGCGGCTGAAGCCGCGGGTTCCTGCTGCGAAGCCCGCCTTCGCGGGCTCCATTGGGCGATACCGGATTATTTTCTCAAACTCCATAAGCCGCAGGCTACGGGTGCAACGCCCGCCTGCGCGGGCTGGACCTGGCGACGCCGGATTAATTTCTCAAAAACCATACGTCGCGGGCTACGGGTGCGTAGCCAGCCTGCGCGGGCTTGTGCCGGTAATGCCGGATTAATGACTCAAACGCCATCATACCAACACAAAGGCGCAGAGGCGCAAAGCGCTTCCTTCGCATCTTTGCGCCTTCGCCCCTCTGTGTGAGATACAGCGACATCCAGGCGTGATTACCGCTTGGTGTACTGTGGTCGTTTGCGGGCGCGTTTGAGACCGGCTTTCTTCCGTTCTTTCATGCGCGGGTCGCGGGTAATCAACCCGGCCCGTTTCAGCACCGGACGAAAGTCGGGATTGGCATCGAGCAGAGCGCGGGTAATGCCGTGGCGAACCGCCTGCGCCTGACCACTGACGCCGCCGCCGCGCACCTTGACCAGGACGTTGTACGCGCCAGCCGTCCCGGTCAACTCGAGTGGTCTGGCGATATCGCGGGCGTACAACTCACGCGCGCCGAAGTACTCGCGGATTGATTTGCTGTTGACGACAATATCACCGCTGCCAGGAAACAACCGCACCCGCGCGACGGCAGTCTTGCGCCGGCCGGTTCCCTGAAAATAGCGCTTTTCGATCATGGATGTGCTCCAATGCATGGCTAGCCGCGCGGTCGCGGTTCATAGACTTTGGGTTGCTGCGCCGCATGCGGATGTTTTGGTCCGGCGTAGATTTTGAGTTTGGTCAGTTGCTGTCGTCCCAGGCGGGTTTTGGGCAGCATGCCCTTGACGGCGAAGCGCAGCACGCGCTCGGGATGGCGCGCGATCAACTGCTTGAACGAGACCGCCTTGAAACCGCCAGGATAATTCGAGTGGCGATAATACATCTTCTGATCCGGCTTCTTGCCGGTCAGGCGGATACGCTCGGCATTGACGACAATCACGAAATCGCCGCCGTCGATATACGGGCTGAACGTCGGCTTGTGCTTGCCGCGCAGCAGGGTTGCGATCTGGGTCGCGAGCCGACCGAGAGTCTGGTTCGTCGCGTCGATCACATACCAGTCGCGCTGCACTTCCGACGCCTTTTGCGCGTAAGTTTTCATCGTTGCATCCTTGTCTCGGTCACTCCAACCGGGGCGGCGGGTTCATCCGCCGCGTTGTTGCCATCTCCTGGATAGCGCACTGCCATAAGGTAGAGACCGTGCGCCGGCGCCAGCGTCCTGGCGCGCCGGTTGGCGCCGGCCAGCACCGCTGCGAACCCGGCGGCATCGATGCGACCTTCACCAACCTGAATCAATGTTCCGGCCAGGTTCCGCACCATATGCCGGAGAAACGCATTCGCAGCGACATCGATCAGCACCAGCGGCTGCCCCCACACATCAGCGCGTCTACAGCGCGCATCATAACAGGTGCGAACCGTCGATCCTTCCTGTAATCCATCGCTCAATGGCGCGAAATCGTGTGTGCCAATCACCTGCTGGACTGCCGCGTCCATAGCGTCCGCATCGAGGCGGCGCGGCGCATAGGCGGCGTGGCGGCGCAGCAACGGCGACGGCGTGCGACCATTGTCGATCACATAGCGATACTCGCGGCGAACCGCCGAATAGCGCGCGTGGAACTCCTCAGGAACATCCCAGGCGGCGAGAACGCCGATGTCCTCTGGCAGAACGCCATTCAACCCGCGCACGATCGTCGTCAGCGAATGACGGGTATCGGTGGTAACGTTCGCCACCTGACCGCGCGCATGCACGCCTGCATCGGTGCGTCCAGCAAGGATCATCCGGCGCCGCTCACCGGTCAGTTGTTGCCAGGCGGCTTCGAGCGCGCCCTGCACCGACCGGCCGTTGGTTTGCCACTGCGAGCCGACGAAGTCCGTGCCATCGTACTCGATACGCAGCGCAATGTTCCGCATCAGAGCAGTTCAATCTGCACCATCGTTGCGCCATCGCCCTGGCGTTGCCCCAGTTTCGTAATGCGGGTGAATCCGCTGGTGCGATCAGCG
Source organism: Roseiflexus sp. (assembly GCA_034436075.1). GTDB lineage: Bacteria > Chloroflexota > Chloroflexia > Chloroflexales > Roseiflexaceae > Roseiflexus. Next base: position 5,622 of record DAOTWI010000862.1, on the reverse strand, counting down.
TAGTCAGTTGGCGCGAAACTGAAGAGCTGCCGCATCGCCGTCTTGCTCGCCAGGCGCGAGAGCGCCATCCGCCGGTTATGGGGCGTATCCTCGCGCGCCAGCGAAATCAACTTCTCTATTTCCGGTTGCACAGCTTTGGCTTTTGCCAGCGTCGTTGTAATGCGGCGATGCTCGATCAATGCGATCATCAGCCCGCGGATCAACGCTTCGCGCTGTTCTTTTTCTCTGCCGAGCAGAAAACCTTTCTTACGGTGTCGCATCGCACTTCCTCATCAACTCTCGACTTCAGCGGGAGAGATGTGCGACGTCTGACCGACCCGCGGAATATACCCGCGTTCGATCAGCTTATCGCGAATCTCCTCCATTGATTTCTGCCCCAGATTGCGCACCGAAAGCAACGCCTTCTCGTCCATTTCGAGCACCTGACCCACCTTCGTAATATCGGCGCGCTTGAGGCAGTTGTAGGTGCGAGTCGAGAGATCAAGCTCTTCAATCGGCGTATCGTAAATATCTGCCGGGATAGCCAGTCCATTGGGCGCCGCCATCGGTTCCGCCTCCGTCGAGAGGCGGTTGAAATCGGCGATCGTCTGCGAATACTGCACCAGCACCTGTGCGGCGTGGCTGAGGGCGTCCCCCGGCTTGATCGTGCCATCCGTCCAGATCTCGATCAGCAGACTGTCGAAGTCAGTCGCCTGCCCGACGCGAATATTCTCGACCACATAGTTGACCTTCGGCACCGGCGTAAAAATGGCGTCGACCGGGATCTCGCCGATCGGCAGCGCATCGCGCTGATCGGCAGGCAGATAGCCGCGCCCGCGTTCGACCGTCATCTCCATCTCCAGCACAGCGTCGTCGCGATCAATGGTGCAGATATAGTGGTTAGGATTGACGATCTCGATATTGCTGGGCGCGTCGATATCGGCAGCGCGCACGATGCCCGCGCCATGCTTCGACAGCGAGATTTTGACCGGACGCTCGGCATAGGAGCGCAGACGAACACCTTTGATGTTCAAGACAATCTCAGTGACGTCTTCTTTGATCCCCGAAATAGTCGAGAACTCGTGAAACACCCCATCAATTTTGATCTTCGTAATCGCTGCGCCAGGAATGGACGACAGGAGCACGCGGCGCAGCGCATTCCCCAGCGTGTGCCCATACCCGGGATCGAGCGGCTCGATTTTGAACCGCCCATAGTTTTCGGCGGCAGTGACGACTTCAATCTTCGGCATGGCGATGTCCAGCACGATCGCCTCCTTTTCTGTCCTGGCTGATACACATGAGCCGGGTTCCTGCAACGCAGCGTCAACGTTCTGGCGCGCGCGTCGGGAACCCGGACCAGGTCAGCGGCTGTAGAACTCAACAATCAATTGCTCGTTGATGCCCGGTTCGGCGTCTTCGCGCCGCGGCATCGCAACAACCTCGCCCGACAGGTCAGCCGGGTTCAGGCGCAGCCAATCCGGCGCTTTGTGTTTGACAAGCGCGCCACTATCGACCAGGTTTTTGAAATACATCCGGCGGCGGCTCTCCGGTCGAATGGCAATGGTTTCTCCCACGCGCACCGTATACGACGGGATATTGGTCTTCCGTCCATTCACCGTGATATGCCCGTGGGTCACCAGTTGGCGCGCCTGCGCGCGGGTTGTAGCGAAGCCGAGGCGATACACCACATTATCGAGGCGCCGTTCGAGCAGAATCAGCAGATATGCGCCGGTTTCACCCGGAAAGCGTTGCGCCTTTGCGAAAATGCGGCGGAACTGCCGTTCCAGCACGCCATAGATATAACGCGCCTTCTGTTTTTCTTGCAATTGCAAGCCATAATCCGACACCTGCCGCCGGCGCGCCGACGGTCCGTGCTGTCCTGGCGGGAACGGACGTTTTGTCAGAATCCGCTGACCCTTTTCGGTGACGCCGATGCCCAGGCGCCGGCTGATTTTTCCTACAGGTCCGATATAGCGAGCCATCAATCACCCCTTATGAGTTCTCAGACGCGCCGGCGCTTGGGCGGGCGGCAGCCATTGTGCGGGATGGGAGTGACATCGGTGATCGCCGTCACCTGCAAGCCAGCCGCCTGCAACGACCGGATCGCCGCCTCACGCCCGGCGCCCGGTCCCTTGACGAACACCTCGATCTGGCGCATCCCATTCTCGATCGCCTTGCGCGCCGCGTTTTCCGCTGCGATCTGCGCCGCATACGGCGTGCTCTTGCGCGACCCTTTGAAGCCATTTTGCCCGGCGCTCGACCAGCAGACCACGTTGCCATTCGGGTCGGTGATCGTCACAATCGTATTGTTGAACGTACTCTGAATATGCGCCTGGCCACGCGGCACATTTTTCTTTTCCCGGCGTTTGCCGCGCTGCCGTTTGGTGGCGGCGGAACCTTTTGCCGATTGCTTCGCCATGCTCTCTCCCTGTGCATGCGCATCAGATGGGCGCTGTGGTGATCACACCCGTCTGAAACGCGCACTACTTCTTCAAGGTCTTCTTCTTGATACCGATGGCCTGTCCACGGCGACCGCGGCGGGTGCGCGCATTGGTGCGCGTGCGTTGCCCGTGCACCGGCAATCCTTTGCGATGGCGCAGGCCACGATAGCACCCGATGTCCATCAGGCGCTTGATGTTCATCTGAATCTCACGCCGCAGATCGCCCTCGACGCGATACTCGCGCTCGACGATTTCACGGATGCGCGAGACTTCTTCCTCAGTCAGATCGCGCACCCGGGTTGCAGGCTTGACGTTCGCTTTCCGCAACACATCAGCCCCATTCGAGCGCCCAATGCCGAAGATGTAGGTAATAGCGATCTCGATGTTTTTGTTGCGCGGGAGGTCAACCCCTGCAATACGTGCCATATGCTCCTCTTCCTGACATGCTGGTATGCGCCTGCGGGTTGCGCAACCGTCTGTTTCCTGCGAATCGGCGCGCTCGGGCGCCCGATTCGCTCTTCACCTTTATCCCTGGCGCTGCTTATGCTTGGGCTGGCGGCTACAGATGACGCGCAGCACACCCTTGCGTTTGATCACGCGACAATATTCGCAGCGCGGCTTAACCGACGCCTGGACTTTCATCGCCATTCCTTCCTGGTTGCCAATCTGCTCTTTTCACAACAACTCAAAATAATAACACTTCAACGGCTGCCGCGCAACTACACGGCAGGCGCACAACAAACGCGCTGCTCGATTTACTTGTAGCGATACGTAATTCGCCCTCGGGTCAGATCATAGGGCGACAGCTCCACCAGCACCCGATCCCCTTTCAAAATGCGAATGTAATTCATCCGCATACGCCCTGAAATGTGAGCCAGCACCTCGTGACCATTTTCGAGTTTCACGCGAAACATGGCATTTGGCAGTGGTTCAGTGATGGTTCCTTCCATCTCGATGACATCTTTTTTTTTGGACATGCTGCTCCTTTCGTCCTATGCGCGATCGTCGGTTGGCGTCGCGCTGGCGGCGCAGGTGTTGAGCGCCTCGATCATGCTGCGCGTGACCTGTGAAATCTCTCGCCGTCCGTCGATTTCCACCAGCAACCCCTGATCACGGTAGTACTCGATCAGCGGCATTGTTTGCGCAAAGTACACTTCGAGCCGGTGACGCGCCGTTTCCATGGTATCATCGCTGCGTTGATACAATTTTCCACCGCAATCATCGCAGATATTCGGATGTTTCGATGGAAAATAGTAAATATTATACGTCGAGCCGCAGGTTTTGCAAGTCTGCCGTCCGGCGATACGACGCAGCAGCATATCTTCCGGCACGCGAATGTACAGAACGACGTCGATCCGTCGCCCTTGCTGGTTGAGTTCGGCTTCGAGCGCCCGCGCCTGCTCACGGGTGCGCGGAAACCCGTCGAAAATGACTCCCCGGCTGCAATCCGGCTTGCTGATGCGTTCCACGATCATGCGGATGACCACCTCGTCCGGCACCAGTTCACCGCGGTCCATATACGATTTCGCCAGCATGCCGAGTTCCGTGCCCTGGCGAAGCGCCGCGCGGAACAGGTCGCCGCTGGCGACGTGCACCATCCCGGTGTGCTCCTCGAGATACTTCGCCTGAGTGCCTTTGCCCGCGCCAGGCGCTCCGAGAAGAATAATATCCATAGCACAACCCTCTGCACGTCGTCGAACACCCGCCGTCAACGATTGATGAACCCCTCGTAGTTCCGCATCACCAGTTGCGCCTCGAGTTGCCGCATCGTATCGACCGCCACTCCGACGACAATGAGCAATGCGGTAGCTCCCAGGCCAATCGGTACGCCAGTGAGTTGCTGGGTGATGAACGGCAGAATCGCGACCGTTCCCAGGAACAGCGCGCCTACTCGCGTGATTCGGCTCACAACCTGGTCAAGATACTCCTCGGTGCGTTTCCCCGGTCGGATGCCTGGAATGAAGCCGCCGTTGCGCTGCAATGTATCTGGAAGATTCTGCTGGTCGAAAATCACCTTCGTGTAAAAGTAGGTGAAGAAGTAGACCAGCACGAACAGCGCGATCGAGTAGACCAGGGTGCCGCCGCCGTACTGCGGGCTGAACGTCTGATACGTAAAGCATGCGATCTGTTTCAGCACGCTCGCATCGGGCGGCGCCACCTGTTCTGGACAGCCGTAGGACGCGATCGTTCCCGGAAAGATGATAATGCTCTGCGCGAAGATCAGCGGGATCATGCCCGCCATGTTGACCTTCAACGGAATATGGCTGCTCTGCCCGCCGTACACGCGATTGCCGCGCACCCGCTTGGCATACTGCACCGGAATGCGCCGCTGCCCCTCGTGCATCAGCACAATGCCGATGATCGTGCCGAGCGCGATGACCAGGAAGGCGATCAATCCAATCGCTTGCTCCAGCCCGCCCAGTTCGACGGTGGTGAACGCCTGAATGATCAACCCTGGCAAACCGGCGACAATTCCGGCGAAGATGATCATCGACACGCCATTGCCGATCCCGCGCTCCTGGATCTGCTCGCCAAGCCACACCAGCAGCATCGTTCCTGCCAGCATGCTGATCAGAATGGTGAACGTCGGAAAGAAATTGTTCACGATGTCGAACGGCGTCTGAAAGAGCGTCTGACCGGCGCCAAGGCTGCGGTCGAGCGTCAGCGTCTGCCCATACCCTTGCAGCAGCGCCATAGGGATGGTCAGGTAGAATGTGAGCCGGTTCAACCGCATGCGCCCCTGCTCGCCCTCTTTCCGCAGTTCCTCCAGCGCTGGAATGATCGGCACCAGGAGTTGCAGAATGATCTGCGCCGTAATGTACGGGTAGACCCCCATCGCTGCGACCGACAGATTCTGCAACGCGCCGCCAGCAAAGATATTGAGCAACTGCGCCAGTTGATTGCCCTGCAAGGCGAGCCGCAGACTTTCCAGCGCCGTCGGATCGATATTCGGCACGGGAATATGGGCAATCAGCCGAAAGAGCAGCAGCATCGCCAGCGTGAACAGAATGCGCTGGCGCAGATCGGGCAATCGGAGCGCGTTGACAACCGATTCAAGCATTCAGGGTTCTCCTTGTTTGAGGGCATACGGCGAGCGCAGTCGCCTTACGCCCCCGGTGTCGCTTCAGCCTTGCGATGATGCCGGGGCGGGTTTGGTCCCCGGCTGCGGCTGCGGCGTTCGACGACCCACGGCGTTTCGAGG
>DAOTWI010000861.1:0-2979 GCA_034436075.1 Roseiflexus sp. | reverse complement strand
TGACGATACCGCCATCACTGCGTCGTTTGCGCGTGTGGCCCCTGTGGCGTCGCCTGCTGACGCTCCGGCCAATGGCGCGGTGCAGGAAGCAACGGTGTCGTGGCGGACGCGCGCGGCAACGACATTCCCCCGCCTGATCCCGGCGCCGGCGCTGTCGTCCGATCACGCTGACTCCTGGTGGGTGGGCTGGCGCCATTCGCGCCAGGAGCTGGGGCGGGCGCGCGCGCTGCTCTGGAGTATGCCGGTGCTGCTCCTGTTGCTGACGCTGGCGCTCAATTATGCGCTTCGCGCGGCAGTGGAGCGGAATGAGGCGCTCGTTGCAGCGGAGTTGGCGCAGCGGGTGAGCGCCGCTGAAATGCAGGCGCAACCGGTGAACGATGCTGCCGCATCGCTGTCTGATGTTCCGGCGATTCTCGAAGCGAAACTGGCTGCGGAGCGTGAGGCGGCGGCGCTGGCGTACCTCAGCCGCCTGGAAGAGCCGCGCGCCCGGCTGCGCGGCGCGATCGAGTCGTACCGCAACGCAACGAGTCGCCCTGGCGGATCGTCGATTGTCCACGCAACATCGGCACAGCGGCTGCGGGACGAGATCGAGCAGGCATACGCTGTGATCGCCGCGATCGAGCCGCCGGACATGCTTGCCGAGGCGCACGCGCTCTACCTCCAGGGGCTGGAACTGGAACTGACGGCGCTCGACCATATGCTGGCGTTCTATAGCGGCTTTCGCGCCGAAGACGCCAACCGCGCGGCGCTTACCATGGCTGATGCGGCGCGCCGCCTCGATCAGGCGCGCCAGATCTTCGACCGGCAACGAGCGGAACTGGCGGTTGAGGAACCATTGCCTCATTCATTCAGGTAACAGGAGTGACGCGGGCGCTTCACGGTCGCGCCGCACAACGGCTCTCTTTGCCTTCGGCAGAGCGGCACGCGTCTTCTTCTGTGGCGTGGTGTGGCGGCAAAGTCGCCGCACCGCCTTGATTGGAGCGCCACGCTGCCGCAGGCTCTGGCGAAGCCAGAAAACGCGCCACCATGGAAGTCCTGTCAGGTAAGCGGCAAGAATGCCGGTTCCATGCGTCGCCACGCATATCCCTGGCTTTTACCAGATGTCGCCGACGGTAAATCCATTGGGGTACGGGTCGGATGGATCGACAACAAACTGGCTGATGGCGGTGATCCAGGCGGCGCCGCTGATGGTGGACACGACAGCTTTGTATGGTCCCACCTGCGTCTCCTCAATCAATCGTCCGGTAAACAGCGTACCAAGAATGCCTTCGTGGAAGAAATCGGTGTGCAGCCCCAACTGCCCGCGCGCGTAGAGGGTCGCCATTTTGGCTGATGTGCCGGTGCCGCAGGGGGAACGGTCGATCACGCCAGTCCATGTGGATGGATTGGTCCAATCAAATCTGCCCGTGGAAAGCGTGACCACGTTTTTGTAATGGGCTTGCGGATGAGCAGGCGGACCCGAAAGCTGTGAGATTGTCGGTCCCACGATTTCCGGGTTGTCTGGATGAACGACCGGATACTGTTCACGAGTCGCAGCCCTGATCATTTCGCTGATGCGGGTAATATCCCGTCCTTCATCAGGAGTCAGGCGCAAGCCAAATTGGGAAGCATCCGCAATCACGTAGAACATGCCGCCCCAGGCTACATCAACTTTGACAGTCCCTACATGCGGCACCTCGACACTCACGTCCAGATGAACGGCGAATGCTGGCACGTTACGAAATGTCACACGCGTCACTTTTCCATCATGACATTCCGCTGTGACTCTGATCAGACCAGCAGGGGCTTCCAGAATAAACTCCGTGACTGGCTCAGTCATTGGCGCCATGCCCGTTTCCAGCAGTGTGGTAGCGACGCAGATAGTATTCGTTCCTGACATAGGGGGATATTCCGCCTGCTCCATAATGATGAATCCAGCCTGAGCTTCGGGGTGTGCAGGCGGCAAGATGACATTTGCGCAGAGAGCGGGATACCCGCGAGGCTCGCGCAACAGACGCATACGGATATCATCGTGATGCGCTTCGAAGTACTTCATCTTCTCGAACATGGTTCGTCCGGGCACGTCCAACACCCCGCCGATGATGACCCTCCCAGGTTCGCCGCAGGCGTGCAAGTCGATAGCAGTGATCAGGTTCTTCAGGCGCATGGGTTATCCTCTCAATAGTGTCCTAACCACGGTACTCGCGCGAGTCGCACACCCTATGATACAACTCCTCGTGCTGGCGGGCGATCGTTTCCCAGGAAAACTGCGCCGCCAGCGCCGCACCGCTGGCGCTCAGGCGCTCTCGCAGCGCGGGGTCGTTCGCCAGGCGCATGATAGCGCCAGCCAGGGTCTCAGGATCGCCGGGGGGCGTCAATACGACGTGGGTGCGATCAATGAGCGCCGCACTTCCCGGAGTCGTGATCGTCGGCACGCCATGCACCAGCGTCGCTAGCAGGCTGCCGCGCCGGAAGGAAGCGCCGTCAGCAAAGGGCAGCGCCGCCAGATCCGCCGCCAGCAGGTGCGCCGAAACAGTTGCGTCATCACAGAACCCTGTGATCAGCACTCGTTTACCCAGACGAAGCGCGTCAATCTGCCGCCGCACCTCGTCCGCGTACATGCGGTCCTGCGGCGCGGTCGCTTCGCCGCCAATCACAATCAGGCGAAACGTCTCTGGCAGATGCGCCAGCGCCTGGATGAGCGTGTCCACCCCTTTGCTGCGCGACAGCAATCCGAAATAGGCGATCAGCGTCATCTCCGGCGCGATCCCCAGACGCGCGCGCCATTCCCGGCGATCCCAGCCAGGCGGCGGCGCAACCGCGATATTGGCGCCGATCGGGATCATCGCCAGCGTGCGACGCCCCAGACCGGCGCCCCAGCGCCGCAGCTGCGTCTCGTCCGCCTCGTTTGTCGCCACTACGGCATCGGCATCGAGCATCAACCGCCGCGTCACCCAATCGCGCAGCGGACCCGCTTTCGGGAACAGGTAGGGCGGCAAC
>DAOTWI010000860.1:0-7204 GCA_034436075.1 Roseiflexus sp. | reverse complement strand
GCGGTGAGCGTGCCGAACCGCGCAGGTGGACGCCCGGCGCCCCCCCAGCCTCGCCGCATGCGGGGGGTGAGGGGGGCGGGCGCATCGCCTCAGGAATGTGCTTGCTTGCCGCGTGACCATTCATGCCGCACCCATTTGCCTTCTACCCCGCCATACGCTAGAATGCAGCGGGCAATTTCCTGATGGTTTGCTTCACATCTGTTGCGAAGCGGGGGCATGACAGACACACCGATTGTTCACATTGGCAAAGTTATTCGTAACGCTGTCGCATTCAATACGCAGCACTGGCAGGGAGCGCAGCTCGACGTGGATCATTTGCTCGATGCAGTAGCCGAATTATTTAAGGTACTGCAGGAGCGCCGGGTCAGTTACGCTCTGGTCGGCGGCATTGCTCTCTTGAAGTATGTTCAGGGTCGAAATACTGAAGATATTGACCTGATCGTGAGTGTCAGTTCATTGAAGAAACTTCCTGAGATCGTTGTTACTCACAAGGATGCTTATTTTGTCCGAGGAAATTACAAAGGTCTCCAGATTGATTTCCTCTTAACCAAAAACCCTTTGTTTGCTCACGTCAAGAAACATCACGTGGTTACGCAGGATTTTCTGGAGCAAACCATTCCTTCTGCGACAGTCCGTGGACTGATCCTGCTCAAACTTTACGCATTGCCTTCGATGTACCGTCAGGGAGATTTTGTTCGTGTTGGGTTATACGAGAATGACATTGCTACGTTGATGTTTTATTACACCCCCGATATGCAAGAAATACTTGATGAACTCACCCTGTTCGTGAGTTCGCAGGATAAGTCTGCAATTCAAGATGTCATCGCCGATCTTGAGCGGCGCATCGCTCGCATGCGCCACAGGGACCTGTGATCTCCGCGTTATTCCGTCATTCAGCAGTATGCCGATCAGAAGGAGGATCAGGGTATGGAGTCAGGTTCGGTCGAGCTTCCCGTCTCAAACACGCCCAACGCCGCCCGAATCTACAGTTACACGTTGGGCGGTTCATACTACCTTCAGGCTGACAAAGCGGCCGCCGAGTACATGTTTTCTCTCGTGCCCTCCACGCCGAAGTGGGTGCGTATGCTGCGCATGTTCCTCCAGCACGCGGCGCGCCGGCTGTGGGGAGAAGGATTGACCCATTTCGTTGACTTCGCGTCTGGACTTCCAACCGAGGATCACATCCACCACGTGCTGCCCAATGCCCGGGTCGTCTATTCGGATCTGGATCCCGAAACCTGTCAACTGGCGCAGCAATTGGTCGGACATCTGCCGAATGTGCTATACCTGAAGCATGATGTGCGTCATGCACGATCGCTGCTCGAGTCGCCGGAGGTGCAAAACTTTCTTGGCGGTGAACGACGAGTGGCGTTCGGACTGAACGGGATCACCGTTTTTCTGTCGCCAGAGGAAATCTCTCAGGTGTTCCACGATCTCTACGAGTGGGCAGCGCCAGGGTCTCGCCTCTATATCACCTATGAAACCAAACTGCCAGGATTGATGACCCCTCGGATGGAACAGTTCATCGAGATGTTTCGTCAGTCCGGATCGCCCTTCTGGCTCTACTCACTCGAGGAGTGTATTGCGTTGAGCCAGCCCTGGCAGATTCCGCCATCGGGGTTGATGCCGCTGCATCAGTTCCTTGGGCTTCCTCCCGATTACATCACCGAAGCAGACCAGGAAGACGTCGGGTTGCAGTTCTACGCTGCGATTCTTGAAAAGGCGTGAGCCAGAGTCAGAAGCAGGTCCAAGACCTGCTCCCTCAACGTTTCCGCATCACCGGTTCAAAGCACAAAAGCAGGTCTGATAGAGCAATCAACCAGATGTTGCACAATATCTGGTTGATTGTCCCATCATGCAGCTGGCGTTGGCTGAACCTGTCGAAGCCAACGCCAGCCGCTTCACACTGAATTCGTCCAGGTTCAGGGTGATCACTCTATGAGATTCGTTCTGATGTGTCAGGCACATTATTCGTGCGACAAATGGTGGACGGATTGAAGGACGGGACGCAACAGGCAAATTTATAGACTCGCCTCGAAGATCACCTCTTCGCTCGGCTGCATGACGGTATCGACTTCGTCGAGCGTGATCATCACCTGGTCGTAGGCATCCATCGGTTCAGGGGCATCAACCACAAACTCCGCAACCCCATCAGGTCCGACGGTTACCGTACCGATCGCAATCGCCTGGTTGCCCTTTGCCAGCCAGAGCCGGTACACCTTCCCTGGTTCGGCGGATCTCAGCCCATAGATCAGCAACACGAGCCGGTTATGACCCGGCTGCATAAACATGCGGGCGCTCGCCTCGTCAGGCGCGCGCTCGGTTGTTCCCAACAACTGCGAAACCGTCTGCGGCGCTGCGATGAAAGACACCAGTTGCTCATCTTTGCCGCCCGACGCCTGCATCTCCTGCAGTTCGCGCTGGCTTGCGGCAAGTTGAACTCGCGTCTCGTTAAGCTCGCGCTGAGCAGCGGTCAGTTGCGCCTCGACGGTCTGCGCCGTCTGACGGAGCTGCACGATCTGCGCTTCCACAGCACTCAGGGTTTGGCGGTTCTCCGCGAGTTCCGCCGCCAGTTGATCGGCGCGTCCGCGCGCTTCGAACATTGCAGCGCCCAATCCCACAATGAGCGCCAGCATAACCGCCAGCGCCGGCATGAACCAGCGTCCTGGCACGGGCGCGCGCATCGTTGTCGCGCGCGGCGGCTGAACGACCGGGGTGGAGGGGTTGTCGTTTGCGGCGGCAATGCGTGCAAACAACTGGCGCTTCACATGCGGCGGCGGGTTGATGGCGCCTGCGGCATACGGCAACAGCCCCACGGTGTCGCGGAACGACTCCGCTTCGGCGCGGCATCGAGGACAGGCTGCCACATGGGCGGCCACGCGCGCAGCGTCGTGCGCATCAAGCGCGCCCAGAACGAACGCAGGTATGAGTTCTATGATGTCGTCGCAGGTCGACGGTGTCATGAGCGCGCTCATTTATTCAGTCGTGCAGGTCCTCAGCCCCAATCTTCTGACTGTGCAACAGGTCGCGCATTTTCTGCAGAGCAAGTCTGGTTCGAGTTTTGACGGTTCCAATTGGACTGTTCAGGCGCTGAGCGATTTCGCTCTGCGAGAGACCGCCAAAATACGCCAGTTCCAGCACCTCGCGCTGCTCGGACGGTATCTGATCCAGCGCCTGGCGGATGATGCGCCGGCGCTCGCGCTCAATCGCAGCGCCGACGACGTCTCCTTGCAGATCCGGCTGCTCGAGCATTGACTGCTCGTCGTGCTCACTCTGCACGGTGATCGGGCGAGAGCGCTGCCGGCGCAACTCATCAATGCACAGATTATGGGCAATGCCAAAAATCCACCCGGCGACCTGTCCGCGCCCGATTGTAAACGATACGCTGCGCCGCCAGACGCGCCAGAATGTTTCCTGAACGATGTCTTCCGCCAGTTCAGTATTGCCGAGCATGCGGAGCGCTGTCGCATACACGATGCGCGCATAGCGATCATACAGGTGTTCGAGCGCACTGCTATCGCGATGCGCGACACGAGTAATCAACACCTCATCGTCCAGCGCAGACGAGTCGGCAGCTGGCGCCCTGACCTGACTCATCGCACTGCCCCGCAGTGTTGTGTTGGATCCTGCATAACCATACGGATAATCTTCACAATCGGATGGCAGCCCTATTATAGCAAAAGCACAACCCTGCCATAGCGCCGCTACGGCAGGGTCGTGGCTGTTTTGTCAGGATGCTCCACGCGATGTTGGCGGATGCAATCAGCATGCTGCCCTGGTCAGGCTGCCCAGGAACTCGGTGATCACTGGCGATTGCTGGTCGCTATCGACGAGGAATGCGTCGTGACCGGCGATCGATTCGATCTCGATGTGGTCGACCGGCTTATGAACGCGGCGCAAAGCGTCGGCGATCGCAAGCGATTCTGCTGTTGGGTAGAGCCAGTCGCTGCTGTACGACAGCAGGAGGAAGTGCGCCCGGGTGCGGGCGAATGCTGCTTCCAGCGAGCCGTAGCGCGCCGGCAGGTCCCAGTAGTCCATCGCCTTGGTGATATAGAGGTATGAATTGGCGTCGAAGCGCGCATTGAAACTCGCCCCCTGATGTTCGAGATAACTCTCGATGGCGAATTCCTGCGCCATGGTGTAGGACGGACCGCCGCGCTGGAAGGCGCGCCCGAACTTGCGCTCCAGAGACGCCTCGCTCAGGTAGGTAATATGACCGATCATCCGCGCTGTCGCCAACCCATCGACCGGCGGCTCATGACCGTAGTAGTCGCCGTTGCGCCAGCGTGGATCGGCCATGATGGCGCGGCGTCCGATGGCGTTCCACGCCACTGTCTGCGCCGACGAGCGCGCAGCCGTCGCCAGCAGAATGGCGCCGCGCACCCGTTCCGGGTATGCCGTCGCCCATTCCAGCGCCTGGAAGCCGCCCATCGACCCGCCAGCAACAGCGAGCAACTGATCAATTCCAAGGCGATCGATAAGGCGCGTTTGCGCACGAACCATGTCGCTGATTGTAATGATCGGGAAGCGCACGCCATACGGCTTGCCGGTCGCCGGGTCAATGCTGGAAGGTCCTGTGCTGCCCTTGCACCCGCCAATGACATTCGAGCAGATGATGAAATAGCGGTCGGTGTCGAAGGGGCGACCAGGACCGACCATGGCATCCCACCACCCTGGTTTGGGATCGGTCGGGCTATGGCGACCGGCGACGTGCGCATCGCCGGAGAGCGCGTGCAGGATCAGAATGGCATTATCGCGCGCCGGGCTGAGTTCGCCATACGTCTCGTATGCCAGCGTCAGCGGCGCCAGGTGCGCGCCGCTCTCAAGCGGCAGCGGCTCGAGCCAGGTAGCGTAGCGCGTTTGAACGAGACCAACGCCAAGCGGCGCGCGCTCGGTTGCATATGCAATCATAGGATGCCTTCCTGGTTCAGTACACACGTTCCCGCGTTCAACATGTCCATTGTGGCGCCGTTGCAGTGCAACGGCTCTGCCCGTCACCGTTCAACACACAACGCGGCTGAGGGCGTTTCACTGCAACGCTCATGCCATCCAGCCGCCTGTAGCCTTCCAACTTCGCACCTGCACCATTCCTGGAGATGGCAACGTTCAACGTGCAATATTCAACGTTCAACGCGAAACCCTCCACCTTCGCACCTGCAACCTTCAACTTCCTACACCGTCGCCAGCGCCTGATCCAGGTCGGCGATGATGTCATCGATCGTTTCGATTCCCACCGACAGGCGCACAAAATCGTCGGTGACGCCGGTGAGCCGTTGCTCGTCAGGCGTCAGCTGGCTGTGGGTTGTGCTGGCGGGATGGATGGCGAGGCTTTTGGCATCGCCGATGTTCGCCAGGTGCGAGAAGAGGCGCAGGCTGTTGATGAACTTCGCCCCGGCTGCACGCCCGCCTTTGATTCCGAAACCGAGGATGCCGCTCTGTCCTTTCGGCATATACTTCTGCGCCAGCGCATAACTGGGGTGATCCGGCAGACCAGGGTACAGCACCCAATCGACCTTGCTGTGCTCCTTAAGGAATTGCGCGACCGCCAGCGCATTCTGGCTATGGCGCTCCATGCGCAGTCCCAGCGTTTCGATGCCCTGGAGCAGCAGGAAGGAATTGAACGGGCTGAGGCATGCGCCGATGTCGCGCAGCAACTGCACGCGCACCTTCAGAATGTACGCCAGGTTGCCGAACGCCTGGGTGTAGACCAGCCCGTGATAGGATGGATCAGGCGTGGTGAACTCCGGGTAGCGCCCGTTCGCCCAGTCAAATCGGCCGCTATCGACCAGCAGCCCGGCAATGCTGGTGCCATGCCCGCCAAGGTACTTCGTGCCGGAATGGATGACGATATCGGCGCCCCACTCGAATGGACGGCACAGGTAGGGAGTGGCGGTCGTCGAGTCGACCATCACCGCCACTCCGCGTTCGTGCGCGATAGCGGCGATCGTCTGGAGATCGACGATATCCAGGCGCGGGTTGCCGACCAGTTCGAGAAAGACCAGTTTCGTGCGGTCGTCGATCGCCTTACGAAAGCCCTCGTGGTCGCGTGCATCGACGAAGCGCGTCGTGATGCCAAGTTTGGGCAACGTATGGCGAAAGAGGTTATAGGTGCCGCCATATAGATCGCTCGACGACACAATGTTGTCGCCAGCGCCCGCCACATTCAGAATACCCAGCGTCTCCGCCGCCTGCCCCGAAGCAAGCGCCAGTGCGCCGACGCCGCCTTCGAGCGCTGCGATGCGCTGCTCGAGCACGTCAGTCGTCGGGTTCATAATCCGGGTGTAGATATTCCCGAACTCCTGCAACCCGAACAATCGCGCCGCGTGGTCGGTATTCTTGAACTGGTACGAGGTCGTCTGATAGATCGGCACCGCCCGCGCGCCGGTGGCGGGGTCGGGTTGCTGGCCCGCGTGGAGCGCCAGCGTCTCGAAGCCGGTGAAGCGGATCTCGTCGCTCATGGGTGTTCCGTCTCCTTACGATGCAATGGGTGCAACAGCCATTTCAAGACAACAGCATAGCCAGGGCAGCGCATCCGCCTGCCGTGTGCAGACAGGCTGCCGTTCGTGAGAGCAATCTCTCGTGCAGCGTGAGGGCGAAAAAATCGCCCTCATCTGTACGATGAGGGCTTTCTCTGTGAGCTTTGGGGGATACCGTTCTGTGGGCATCAACTCCCGCAGCGCACGCCTCTCATCTTCCAGATACACTCTGCCGGAATTGGCACCTTCCAGCCGGATCGAGAAGTGACAGGTTCGTCGCCAGTGGAAAAGCATCGTAAGCGATGCGGGTGTTGGCGCCTGCACTTCTCATCCATAACCGGTGGTTGCCGAGGCTTCATCGGGCCGGTCCCTCCGCCTCTCTGGATAAGAGTTGCGCTTATTGACTTGTTGTTGAGATGATATACGACCCCGGCAAAATTGTCAAGTAAGACCAGAAAAGACGGGGCTGAAACCCGAATGGCGTCTGTCATCAGCGACCCGGACGCGATCGCGCATCTGAATGGCGAGCGCTGGCGTCGCTGCTCTAGCGTGGCGCTGGTCGAAGCGCAGGCGCCGTCAACAAGGCGCCCACGACGGGGCAGCGGTAGCGCCTGCGCGACCAAGTGCGGCTTGCCGCCGAGGTCAATGCCCTGGTGTGGAGCCATTGGGTCCTCGCGAACCGCGTCCATGCGCGCCGGACGTCGTCGTTCACGAAGATGCCTGTCGCA
>DAOTWI010000859.1:0-6180 GCA_034436075.1 Roseiflexus sp. | reverse complement strand
CTGCGCGCCCGGTTTCCGGCGCGTCGGGGATCGGCAGCCGCCCGACCCGCTCCGGCATGAGCCGGTAGACCCTGCCCGCCTGGCACTCATCGGTCAGCGCCAGCCATGCCAGGCGGCTCATCAGGATGCCGAGCAGGAAGAAGGAGCCGGATGCGTGGCATGTGCCTGGTCCCGCCAGCCAGCCCGGTTCGGTCAGGGCGAAGCGTTGCGCAACACTGGCAACCGGCCAGATGACGCGCGGTTGCGCGAAGAGGGTTTCGTCGCGGATGGAGAGTTCCCACCATGCCTCATCAGGCTGATAGAACGCGGCGGCGGGCGCGAGATGCTGCCGGAGCGGCGGGCAGCGCTCCCCCATGCGCTCCCATGCCTGTGCAGCGTCTCTGTTCGCGCCGAACGTTGCTGCTGTCCATTCCGGCTGCAGGACAATCAGGGAGCGTGGCGCCTCACAATACCAGGGGCGCACATCTGCGGTGCGCACCACTCGCCGCAGCTGCGACGCCAGCGACGGATCGAAGATGACGATGCGATCGCGCGTCGCTTTGTCCACGATCAGGCGCGCGGTCGGCAACGGACCAATGCCGCGCTGCGGCAGACCGGCGACCTCAGCAAGCGGAGGACCGGCCGCGCGCATGGCTGCAAGCAGATCAGGGCGACTCATCTGGCGCTCCCTCGGGCGTGTTTCTGGTAGAACGCGCATCAATGCCCAGACGGGTGAGCAACTGGCGTAAGACGCCGTTCAGCGCCTCAAGCGGATGGGTGTGCAGGTGACGCTCCAGAAAATCCTGCGTGGCGCATTCCGGTCCAGGATCGCTGCCGCTTTGTTCGAGCAGCGTCCAGCGGTGCGCGGCGATCCAGCGGTAGAGATCGGCTTCGGTGCGCCCCGGAAAATAATCCAGCGCGCGATACTGGCGGATGGCGCGCACCAGCGGCAGATAAACCGTATCGTACCAGCCGGCGACCGCCTCGGCGCGTGGGATCTCGCGTTGCTGTTCCAGCCCCATGAAGTAGCGATGAGCGTTGATATGCTGGATCAGGTCGAGGTATCCGCCCGGTTCGCTGAACTCGATGCGCTGATCGGGGCGCAGCCGGTGCAGTTCGGTCCATTCCAGAAAGTCGCTGTATTCTTCCTTGAGCAGCAGATCACGCACCGAGTCGTCCGGTTCGAGCGGCACATCAACCAGCAGTTCGGTCACATACGCATCGATCTCCTTTTGTCCCACCTGCCGGGCGACGGAAATGCGGTGATTGCCGTCGCGCACGAAGTAGACATCGCCGATTTTGTACAGTTCGACCGGCGGAAGGTTCGCCATTTGCCGCGCCAGCGCATGGATCTCCGCCCAGCGCCGCCTGAGTTTGGCGGAACGCGGCAGAAACCGGCGGTCGAAGTCGAGGTAGCGGCCCTCGCTGCCGACGATCCGATCAATCGGCACGGTCTGCAAGCCGAGGTCGCGCTGACCGCGCACCTTCAGGCGGGCGCGCACTTCGTCGAGCGAGAGCATGGTCCCTGGCTGCTGCAACAGCGCATCGAACACGCCAGCGATGAACGCCTTGCGGCGCGCCTCGTCGAATTTGTGCAACCCCTCATGCTGGTAGAAAGAGTTGATTCTGCTCATAATACAAGCGCCTCTGCCGGTTCCAACGACAGTACGCGATACCCGGCGGTATTAATGACCATTGTCCGGCGATAGCGCGTTTTCCACGGTTCGCGCACGCCATAGGAGCGATGCACGTGACCGTGGACGAGGTAACGCGGCGCGAACAGGTCCATAAACAGCAGAAACGCGCGAAACCCGCGATGCGCGCGATCAGGACCGTTGTGAATGCCAAGCGGCGGCGCGTGGGTCAGCAGCACATCGAGATAACGCCCGTACCGCATGCGGTTGACGATCAGCCGCGGCGCCATGCGCCAGACGCGGATCAGCATCTCGACCTCAGTGTACTGCGGACCAGGTTCCTGGTTGTAGCGCACGCATCCGCCCAACCCGCCGATCAGCAACCCCTCGTGCTTCACGCACGTCGTCTCAACGGAGACGCACCCGCGGGGATCGGTCAACTCATCGCCACTCTCACAGATCTCGACCGTGTCGTGGTTGCCCGCCACGTAATAACACGGCACGCAGAGCATGGTGACGATGAACTCCAGGTAGTAGTACGGCAGATCGCCGCAACTCAACACACATCGGACATCGCCAAACCGCTGTTTGACGTTCAGGCTGTAGATGGCTGGAACGATCTCATCACTGACGGTCAGACACATCATGGGCGCCAGGAAACGCGCTCTTCATAAAGCGATCAACCAAAACCTGGACAATCATGCCTGCACCTGTGGAGCAGCCAGCGTTGGCTTCGACAGGCTCAGCCAACGCGGGTTGAGCCTGCCGCAACCAACGCCATCGCGCGAGTGTCCAATATCTGGTTAATCTTCCTCATCAGTAGCGCAGGATGGTTGCGATGCGCTGATGCTGCGGCAGCGCGCCATTGTCGACGAACACCACGCGCCCGCCTTTGTCCAGCACAATCGCAATGATCTCATCCACGGCATCATCGAGAACGCCCGGCAGCGCCGGATCATCGACCGGCGTCAGCGTCATGCCGTCGCCGGCGACCTGCACCGCCTGATGGTAGTCCTCTTCGACGAGGAGCACATCCACGCGACCTTCGTGAGCGAAGCGCCACACTTCGCCGAGGGTTGAGGCATACTTTTGCGCGCCAACCGCAGCATCCAGTTCTTTCAATGCCTCGGCGCGGCGGATGGCGAGGTTCTGCTCGACCAGGGGCCACACCAGTTTGCCAAGTTCGTGGGCAGGCGTCTTATCGTGGTTGCCGGTCACCGTGGTGACTACCGCGCTGGCATGCGGCGACACTTCGCGGAAGAAGGCAAGATAGCGATCCACGCCGACCAGCGCCAGCGGCAGCGGGTCATCGCTGATGAACGGCGTCAGCGCGGCGCTGACCTGGCGGAAGAACTGGCGGTGGCGTTCATCGCGGTACGCCGAGCGGTTGACTGCCGGATCGTTGGGCAGGCCCCGCTCGCCGCCTGGACCGGTGTGGGTCATCGGAAACCCTTCGTCGGTGATTTCCTGGAGATGTTCGCGTACTCCTTCGAACAGGCGCGTCGGCTGCTCGCTGAGCGCCAGCACCCAGTACCGCGGGGTGCGGTTGAGCGCAAAGACCAGCCCGCGCGTCCAGAAGGTCTCGTCGACGACCACCCGTTCTGGCAGGGTGAATGGCAGGATGAACCGGCGCCCGATGTCGCGGTTGACAAACAGCGCCAGCCCGTCCAGCGTGTAGCGGTAGTCGATATCATTGACCAGCGCGTCGAGCCGGGAGAGGAGCGGCTCGACCTCGCGCCGCGAGAACTCGCCGAGCAACCGGTTGGTCGCTTCGGTCACCAGGTTCTTCACCCGGATCGGGTCCTGCTTGTTGTCGGGCGAGGTGCGATGCGTCGGCAGCGTGATCGTCACCGCCGGATAGTGGCGCACTGCCTGAAGCAAACGGATGTCGTGGCGATTCATAACCTGTTCTCCTCACATATTTCAGTATCACAGCGGAAACACAACCGGCACAACCAGGAGCGACGCGATCAACACCAGGACAAGCAGCGGCGTTCCGACCCGCACAAAATCGGTGAAGCGGTAATCGCCCGGTCCAAGCACCAGTGTGTTGACCGGTGAGGCAATCGGAGTGGCGAAGGCCGTCGATGCGGCAATGGCGACGATCATGAGCAGCGGATAAGGCGAAACGCTGAGTTCTGCGGCTGCCTGCATCGCAATCGGCGCCATCAGCACTGTGGTTGCAGTATTGGAAATGAACTGGCTGAAGAGCGCCGTCAGCACGAACAGCCCGGCCATAAGCGCCAGCGGACCCAGTGCGCCAACCGTCGCTGTCAAGCCGCTCGCCATCAGTTGCAACCCGCCCGTCTTGTCGAGCGCCGTCGCCATCGGCAGCATCCCGGCGATCAGCACGACGCTTTCCCAGTTGATCGCCCGATACCCCTCTTCCATCGACACGCAACCGGTCAGCACCATAGCCACGGCAGCCAGCAGCACGGCGGTCACCATTGGCAGCAGATCGAACGAGATGAGGATCAGCATGCTCAACATAATGACGAGCGTGATCGGTGCGCGCCGCGTCAGAGTGCGCGTCGTCGGCGGGCGGCGCACCTCGCCGATAACGACGAAATCATCGCGTTCGTCGAGCAGCGAGGCGATCCGGTCCCAGGTTCCCTGCACCAGCAATGTATCGCCGAAGCGCAATTCCACCCGCGATGTCGGCGCGTCGAGCGGCGCGCCCAACCGCAGGATTGCCAGCGCCAGGACCTGATATGTATCCTGGAAGCGCGCCTCGCGGAGCGATTTCCCGATCAGACGCGAACGCGGCGTCAGCACCAGTTCCACAATGCCAGTTTCCTCAGTGATCAGGTCGCCGGGGCTGACGCTGGTCGCCAGCACGCGCATGTGCTGTTCCTGCGCCAGCCGCGCAACGTCCGCCGCCGAACCTTTGACCAGCAGCACATCCCTTGGTTGCAGCGTCACATCCGACCTGGCGATGCGCGGCGCAACCGTCACGCCCTGGAGCGCATGCGGTTCGACATCGACCACATTGACGCGGTAGCGGGCGCGGAGATTCGCCTGCGCCAGCGTCTGACCGATCAGCGGCGACGAGGGTTCGATCTGCACGCGCGCCAGTTTGCCGGGGAGATCGTACAACGCCAGCAGCGTCGCCGGGTCGATCGGCGGCTTGCCATTCCCCGACGCAGCCGAAAGGTGCGCACGGACCGGCAACACATGCCGCCCCACGGCGATCATGTACCCGATGCCGATCACCAGCATCACAACGCCTATCGGCGTGAAGGAAAAGAACCCGAAGGGCGTCAACCCGGCTGCCTGCAACTGGTTGCTGGCGACAATGTTCGGTGGCGTTCCGATGGCTGTAAGCATACCGCCAAGGAGCGAACCGTAGGCGAGCGGCAGCAGCAGTTTCGCCGGGCTGACGCCAGCGCGCCGCGCAAGGCTCACCGCCACTGGCAGAAAGACAGCGACGGTTCCGGTCGAACTGAGGAACGCCGAGAGCAACGCGACAATCAGCATGATCGCCGCAATCAGGCGCGCTTCGCCAGCCCCGGCGAAGCGCATGAGTTGCTGCCCCAGCGAATCGGCGACGCCGGTTTGAAACAATCCGGCGCCAACGATGAACAACCCGGCGATGATCAACACAATCGGGTCTGAAAATCCGGCGAGCGCCTCGGCTGGCGTGAGGATCCCGCCTACCAGCAGCGCCAGCAGCGCCAGCAGCGCAACCACATCGAGGCGCAGCCGATCGCTGGCAAACAGGATAACCGTCAGCGTCAGCACCCCAAACACAAACAACATGGCTCATTCATGGGCTAAACATGGCTGGCGCATACCAAAACGGCGTGGAGAACCGCGTCCCAAACCTGGACAGCAGTGCCTTGCTGATCAGGTTATCATCATAGCATACCATGCCTTAGAAGAACAACATATCCGTTTTCGGATTGAGCGAACGCAACTGACGCCGCCAGTTGCTGCTGCTTATACGGAGATCAAACAAAACCTGGACCATCGCGCCTGCGCCTGCGGTTGGCGTTGGCTGAGCCTGTCGCAGCCAACGCCAATCGCGAGATGGTCAACGCGGGCAAGAGTGTTCCGTGTCTGGTTGATCTTCCTGGCAGGTCTGTCGTGCGATCAAGAGGAAGCAGCGGACGGTTGACACGGCGACAGTCGAGCATCTGATTCTAGCGAGTCAAGGGGAAGGATCGGGCGGCGCAGATGGCGGTAGGGGAAGCGATGGAGATTGGCGCTGCACAATCCGGGGGTATCCAGTTCAATGACGCCCGCCGCGATCGGCAGGTACGCGGCGCGGTACGCGACCGCCGACTTGACGACGATGATCTTCTGCTGTTCGGGGATGATGCCCACGCCGCGCAACTGCGCCAGGTCGAACGGCGGCGTCTTTCGTTCCGTCACGAGCAGGTTGACCCCGCCAACCCGCAGCCAGGCGGTGCGCCCCATCTGAATCGCATCGCCGTAGAAGGCGGCAAAGTGGTTCCCCTTCCGCTCGCACGGAATCTCGCCAGCGCTCAGGCGGCGCACCACCCCGCGCACCCGCACTGGCGCGCCGTGCCAGCGATCGGTTTTCCCGCCGACCAGCGTCTCCACC
>DAOTWI010000858.1:0-1628 GCA_034436075.1 Roseiflexus sp. | reverse complement strand
ATATCGGGGCGCAGGGTGCGCAGCGGCGGCGGCGGCGCCTGAATATGCTGGATGGCGATGCCCATTGGCGTATCGCCATCGAATGGGAGCCGCCCGGCGAGCATCTCGAAGACGACCACCCCCAGGCTGTAAATGTCGCTGGCAGGCGTCACCGGCAGCCCCTGCGCCTGTTCAGGCGACAGGTAACCCGGCGTTCCCACCACCATCCCCACCTGTGTCTGGTTGCCCGGCGTCAGCGTATTGCGCGCAATGCCGAAGTCGGTCAGCACCAGCGCTCCGAGCGCGTTCCACATCGCATTGGCGGGCTTCACATCGCGGTGAATGACCCCTGCGGCGTGGGCAGCGTCGAGCGCCGCCGCAAGCTGGCGAGTGATCGCCACAACCTCGTCGGGCGGCAGCGGACGTCCGCTGCGCACTGCGTCCGTGATCCGCTGCTCAAGCGTCGGTCCCGGCAGGAGTTCCTGGACCATGTACGGCATCCCGTTGTGGACGCCGAAATCGTAGACGTGCACAATGTTAGGGTGGCGCAGATTGGCGATGATGCGCGCCTCCTGGCGGAAGCGGTCAACGAAGCCGGGATGCGCGCGCGCCTCTTCCGACAGGATTTTGATCGCCACGGCGCGCCCCAGGTTGTGATCGAAGCCGCGGTAGACGGTCGCCATTCCGCCGCTGCCGACCAGCGCCTGGATTTCGTAATTGCCGATGGTTGCGCCAATCAACGGTGTGGTTGCGTTCATACTTCATCTATGTGACAGATGCCCTTTTCAGTCTACCACGTGAATGAACGAAATATTGACTCTTTTCTGTTACAATTTCGCTGATCTCTTGTGATCGAGGAGACCTCCGATGCGCGTTGCGTTCTCACTCCCTGCCAATGTCGCGCCACGCGGTCTGCCGCCGGTGGCGGAGACGTTGCCTGCCGCCATCGAAAGGCTCGTCCGCGAGGTCAACCCGGAGAGGATTATTCTCTTCGGCTCATATGCGTATGGCAACCCGACGCCCGATAGCGATGTTGATCTGCTGGTGGTCGTTCGGAGTGACGAACCGTATCGCCAGCGGTATCTGCGCGTGGCGAGGGCGCTGCAACCGCGCCTGTTCCCCCTCGACCTGATCGTCAAGACCCCTGAAGAGATCGAAGAGGCGCTCCGCGCCTTCTCGCCCTTCCTGCGCGAGATTTACACGAAGGGGATCTGCCTCTATGAAAGAAAGTAATCCCCTGGATTGGGTCGCCAAAGCGGAAAGCGACCTCGATATGGCGCGACGCGCCCTGCGCGGCAAGACTCAGCATACCGATGCCGCTGTTTTTCACGCACAACAATGCGCTGAAAAATATCTCAAGGCGCTGCTGATCGCCGGGACGATCACCTTTCCCAAGACGCACGACCTGACCATCCTGCGTCATCTCTGCATCAGCAATGGCATCCCGATCACCGTTGACGAACAGGCGCTCGATTTTCTCTCTGGATTTGCGGTCAATGCGCGCTACCCCGGCGCCGAGCCATCGTTGGAGGAAGCCCGCGAAGCCATTGCCATCGCCAGAAACGTTCGCGCCTTCGCACGCCGCTGGTTGGGGGTGAAATAATTCGTACAGGCATATGTTCTCGTTTCCCGTAGCGACGTTGCAATGC
>DAOTWI010000857.1:0-2158 GCA_034436075.1 Roseiflexus sp. | reverse complement strand
GCCCGCATCGCTTTGCGCGTCTTCCAGGTTTGACGGGAGATGGTAATCGCGCTACGATAGCGCCGCTCGCCTGAAACCCGTCGGAGACGTTGTGCAACCGTTCCCTCTCCTCATCCTGCGGCGCCTCGAACGTGTGTTGATCGGTTCATACCCGGAGCCTGTTCGCGCGAATGTCCGCATCGAATTGTTCGCCTCCTTCTGGTATGGACTTTTCTTCGCCGCCAGCCTGACGTTTTTTCCGGTTATTCTGCGTCGCCTGGGCGCGACATCGTTTGAACTCGCCCTGTATGTCATTTTCAGTTATATCGGTCAGACCCTGTCGCCTCTGAGCCTGGCGCTTCTCCGCCGCACGTCGCCGTTGCGCTTTTCGATCATTGCCTGGTCGTTTGGGCGCGGTTTACTCCTCTGCGGTGCGTTGCTCACTGGAGCGCCCTGGCTGCTGGCGCTCGCCGCCCTGTTCTGGATCGCCGAGGCGCTGCCATCGCCAGCCTATGCGCGCATCATGCAGCAGATCTATCCGCCGCGCTACCGGGGGCGGGCAATGTCCGCCGTGCGGATCGGGGTGGCTCTCATCGTTTTAGTTGCAACACCGATTGCCGGGTGGGCGCTCGATCAGGTCGGTCACCAACCGCTCTTCGCGCTGGCTGCGATCTTTGGCGTAGTTTCGAGCCTGATCTTCTCTCGCGTTCGTCCAGCGGACGGTGCGGCGGAACCGGCGAGCCAGCCGGCGCTCCGGGCGCTGCTCCCGATTGTGCGCCGTGATCGACGATTTCTCCTGTATCTGCTGGTTCTGACAGTCTATGGGTTCGGCGCTGTGATGGCGCTGCCGCTCTACCCAATTGTGCAGGTGAGCCGGCTGCAACTGTCGTACACCACGATTGGCTACCTGAATCTGGTGCAATCGATCTTCTGGCTGGCAGGGTTCTTTGTGTGGGGGCGGCTGCTCGATCGCTACGGGCCGCTCTGGGTGCTGCGACTCAGCATTCTGCTGGCGGCCTTCATACCGCTGACGTATGTCTGGGCAGGCAACGCCTGGATGCTGCTGCCAGCCTTCATCTTTCAGGGGCTGATGCAGGGCGGCTTTGAATTGGGAATCACCACCGGCGTGATCGATCTGGCAGAGCGCGGGCGCGTGATGGAATACACGGCGCTTCAGGCGGCGACGATCGGTGTGCGCGGCATGCTGGCGCCGCTGCTGGGCGCGCTGCTCCTTGGAGCAGGCGTGTCTGAAACGCTGGTGCTCGGCATTGCCGCCGGACTGGTGGCGCTTTCGTGGGTGATGCTCGGCGCGGTACGGTCGCCGCAACCCGGCTGAGTCCTATGACCCCAGGCGGATGTAGATTGGCATGTCGCCGACATCGAAGCCGATCAGCCCGTCTCTGTCCTGGTCGGAACAATCAACGGCGAGCGGCGTTGGACGCTCCAGATGGGTGATGCAGGTTGCTCGTGCGCCAGGTTGCACTACTACTCCCCATCCGGCTGCTTCCTGAGCGCCAGGGCGCCAGAAAACGTAGAGCGTCGCACCGTCGCGCGTGGTAAAACGCAGCGTCTGCACCACGCCATCCTGATCGAAGCGAATATCGTTCAATGGCAGACCGGCATACGACGCGCCCTGGAGGAGCAGCGCCGCGTTGCGGTAGGCATAGAACGCCGGTCGCGGCGTCACGCCGTTGCTGCCAACATCCGCGAGGTGACTGTGCTGAAATCCTGTTCCCTGCTCCAGCAGGGTATACCAGAGAATGCCGCGCAGATTCATCGCGATCGCCAGAGCGTAAATCCGGGCGGCATAGTTTGCCTGTATCTGATGGTAATCGGGCGGGCAGGGCTGTCCTTCGGGGCATACTTCGGCGACCTCCATAGCGGCGAGCGGCGTCCATTCGAAACCGTATGCCGCCAGCGCGCGGCGCAGGCTCTGCGCTTTCAGCGTCATGCGCTCGGCGCTGCCCCAGCGCGTGTAGCCGGAAAACCCGATGATGTCGCATGCCAGCCCGCCCGATTCGATCATGCCGCGGAGAAAACCGAGCGTTTGCCGGTCGTCGGGCCAGAAATGCGCAAAATTGCCGCCAATGATCTGCGCGCCAGGGTTGACCGAGCGCACCGCACGCGCGAAGACGCGCAGCGCCGCGCCATACGCATCGCCGCCGTACCACGGCGCCAC
>DAOTWI010000856.1:0-3737 GCA_034436075.1 Roseiflexus sp. | reverse complement strand
GCGCGACGGGCGCTGGGCGCGGTTTCTCGGCGGCGCGATGCTCATCGGGTGCAGCGGCGCCTTGATGCACGGCTTCTTTTCGCTGTATATGGAAGACCTGGGGGCTGGCGGCGAACAGATTGGGCTGGCGTATACGATTGCCAGCATCAGCGAATTGCCAGTGATGGCGCTGTCTGCGATTGCGATCCGCCGCTGGGGGTCGCGCTGGCTCATCGTTGCTGCGGGCGGCGTCTATGCGGTGCGTATGCTGCTCTACTGGGCAGCGCCGACACCGGAGTGGGCGCTGGCGATCCAGTTGCTTCACGGTCTCTGTTTTGCATCGCTCTGGACGGCGGGCGTGGTCGAGGCGCAGCGCCTGGCGCCGCCGGGTCTCGAAGCGACGGCGCAGAGCCTGTTTGGAATGGCAGTCTTTGGCGTGGCGGTTGCGCTTGCCAATGCGGTTGGCGGCGTCATCTACCGCGATTACGGCTACGGCGCCTTGTTTGCTGCGGCGGCGCTGGTTGCTGCGCTGGGTGCGATCATCCTGGCGCTCGGCAAAGATGGGTGACAGGCGGCGTCCCGTGATGAAGTGATGGACTGTGGAGCGCATCATTAACCGCGTGCGCGCGCCTGGCGCGTTGCATGCCAACCGTCTTGTTCAGCGCCATCCGCGAACGCGCGCCAGTTCTTCGCCGAGCAGACCGAGCAGAACGCCGTCGGGACCGTGATCCTCGAAGCGCGCGCGCTCGAACCACTGCACCAGGATCAGGCGACCGTCCGGCAGCGTTTCGATCTGCGGCTCTGAAATCGGCATGCCGAAGAGCGCCAGGTTTTCGGCTTCCGACTTGCCGCGCCTGCGATCAAACTCCAGCCCGCTGGAGCGCCAGGCGCTGAGAAACGGTTCACAAATGCCATGCCCCGTGTCGGGGAAATAGCGGCATCCCGGTTGGGGCGCGCCTTTCGGCAGGGTGAACCAGTCCACGCCGCGCGCGCGCAGGATGATGTCGCCCATGCGGCTCAACTGGACGTTGTACGGCGGGCGATTCTCAGGACGGAGTTCAAACCGGTGCCGCTGAAAGTACTGGACCAGCGCCTCGCGCCCATCTTCGCCGCGCTCGATGAACTCCTCGCTGATGGGATAGCCGAAAACCGGCAACCCGCCGTGCGTGCGCCAGTACGCGAGAAAAACGCCGCGCAGGGTATGCCCGGTTTCAGGGAAGTAGACTGCGCCGCGCTGCGGCGAAACCGGAGCAAAGGCCGCGCTGGCGGCAATGGCGCTATCCAGCGCAAAATCGACGCGCGCCACGCTGAGCGCCGTGCCGGTGAGCGCCACCTGTTGTTGCAGCGACTCGCCAGACGGACTGCGCGCCGTAACCGTGTATCGACCGGCAGGAAGATTGTCGAAACGGTAGAATCCGCTCGCATCGGGGCGGGTTTCCTGCCCGCCGCTTGTCACGATCGTCGTTTGATCAGGGGCGACGCTGCGCACAACCCCCTCGATCCGCGAACGGGTCAGAAGGTCCGGGTCCTGCGCGACCTGCACAGCACGAAACAGGTTCAGGCGTCCATACCCGTATGCCGGGTCTTTCCCCGGTGCGCCGCGATCATCGGCGCCAAGCATCAAAACCTCGGCGACCTGACGGGCGGACAGTTCCGGGCGCACCGTCCAGACCAGCGCCGCTGCGCCAGCCACGTGCGGGCAGGCGGCGGATGTGCCATCGGCAAAACCGTAGGTGTCGCCGGTTGTGCGTCGCCACAATGTGCTCCAGACCCTGGCGCCCGGCGCAGCCAGCGCCACGAAATCGCCCGTGGTCGAAAAACTGGTGATCGCATCGTCCGGTCCGGTCGCCGAAACGGCCAGCACGCCGGGATACGCGGCGGGGTAGTTGGGCAGATTGCCCTCCGCCTGACCGTTGCCCGACGCAGCAACCAGAAGCGTATCGCGTTCCAGCGCATACGCGACCGCCTCGCGCAACACCCGCGAGTCGTCCGGTCCGCCAAAACTCATCGTGATGATGCGCGCGCCGCGATCAACGGCAAACCGAATGCCAGCGGCGATGGCGGCGTCGTTCCCGCGACCGCGCCGGTTGAGCACCTTGACCGGCAGAATGCGGCAGCGCCAGCAGACGCCCGCTGCGCCAATGCCATTGTCGCCCTCAGCGGCGGCGACGCCGGCGGTGAACGTTCCGTGCCCGTCATCGTCGCGCGGATCATCGTCATTGTTCACGAAATCGAAGCCGGTCAGAATCCGGCCGCTCAGATCGGGATGCGACGGCGACACGCCGGTGTCGAGAATGGCAATAATGATGTCGCTGCCGGTTGTGACACTCCAGGCATCAAATGCCCGAATGACCGCTAATGACCATTGGCGATCGACTCCTTCGTCGTTGGGAACGCGCAACAACCGGCGTTCGCGGTTCGGTTCAGCGTACAACACGCCAGGTGTGGCGTTCAGGCGCGTGATCAGTGCGGTTGTATTGAATGCGTGGATTGAGCGCAGCAGGTAGGCGCCGCCGCCAAGCGCCTGCGCTTTATGAACGCCGGATCGTTGCAACAGCGTGGCAAGGGGTGCAGCGAGCGGACCGCGAACGCGCGCATTGGCGGTCAGCGACCAGCCTTCGGCGAGGCGCACCACAAGTTCATCGGAAGCCTCGCTGGCTGTGGCAAGGGCAGGCGATGGCGCTGTCAGCGCAAGAATGGCGAGAATGAGCAGGTAGCGATACATGCAATCAATGCCTCTCTAGACGCATGGTGCATTATACCCGGTGATGCTGCGAACATGAGCGAATGGGAACCTTAATTCTTTGTGAGAGAACGTGGTATAATAACGGGTCATTCGTTGGGGGTCAGGAGAACTGAGAACTGAGAACCGAGGACTGAGAACTGAGAACCGAGAAACGGACGTTGCACATCAGATCATGACAACGCAATTGACTTACGATCTCACAGCATATGGCATCGACTCGCGCTGGTTGCGCAATCATGCGGCGGAACGACGGCTTCTCTTCGTCTATGCGCATCCAGACGATGAGAGTTTTGGCAATGCGGGCACGATCCTGCGCTACACGAACGATGATGTGGCAGTGCACTACGCCTGCGCCACGCGCGGCGAGGCGGGCGATGTTCCGCCCGAAATGCTGGCAGGGTATGCCGATGTTGGCGCGCTGCGCACGGTCGAGCAGATGTGCGCGGCAGGCGTGTTGGGGCTGACCGGCGTTCATTTCCTGGGGCGCCGCGACTCTGGCATGGCTGGCTCGCCGGACAATCAGCATCCCGACGCGCTTATCCGGCAACCGCTCGCGCACGTCGCCGGGCAGATCGTGGCGCTGATCCGCGCCATTCAGCCACAGGTCGTCGTAACGTTTGGACCCTACGGCGGTTATGGGCATCCCGATCATATCTTCTGTCATCGGGCGACGACGGCGGCATTTGAAGCCGCCGGGAACCCGACACTGTACCCGGAACAGATCGAGGCAGGACTTGAGCCGTGGCAACCGCAGCGCCTCTACTACTCGACATTCGGTACGCGGTTTCTCTCCTCGGTCGTCTTTGTCATGCGCCTGTTGGGGAAGGACCCAAGCCGCTTCGGGCGGAATGGCGACGTGGATCTCGTGCGCGCCGCGCGCGAAGCGACGCCGGTGACGACGACTATCGACACCTCTGCCTGCTTCGAGCAGGCGATACGGGCGCGCGAGTGCCACCACAGCCAGGGCGGCGGCATCGGCTGGCTGCGTCGCCTGCCCACGCCGGTTCAACGC
>DAOTWI010000855.1:0-3660 GCA_034436075.1 Roseiflexus sp. | reverse complement strand
CGCCGGGCATCGTCATTTCGCGGCGGGTGGTGGAGCGCGCCGCAGCCGGACGCACTGCGCCGTTGCTCCTCTTCGACCTGGCGGTGCCGCGTGATATCGATCAGGGTGTTGCGGAGATTCCTGGCGTTCACCTGCACGATGTGGATGCGCTGGAGCCGATCTGTATGACGAATCGCGCCATGCGCGCCGCCGAGGCGCAACGCGCTGAGGAGATCGTCGCTGGCGAAGTGGCGAAGTTTATGGAATGGTGGGCAATACAACAGGCGGTTCCGACCATCCGCGCCTTGCGTGAGCGTGCCGAAGCCATCCGCGACGCCGAAATCCGGCGGGCGCTGGCGCGTTGCCCCGAACTCTCGCCACAGCAGCGCGACACGGTCGTTGCAGTGAGCACAGCGATTATCAATAAACTGCTGCACGAGCCAATTGTGGCGCTGCGCGACCCGGAAGCGAGCAGCGAACTGCTCACAGCCGTGCGCCGGTTATTCAACATTGATGATACAACTGTTCAAGCCAACACAAAAGTGATGTGACATACGCACGTTGCCTGGAGAGGAAGCACAAACGTATGGCTGATCAGGATCGCACCAACACTTCCACACCTCCCTGGTTCGTTCAGTTCACGGCGTTCAGGGTCGATCCCGCCTGGCGTCGCCTGACGCACGCTGCGCGCGCCGAGGGTCGTGAGACGTTCGCCAGCGTGGTCGAGGAATATGCGTCCGCAATTACGACCTGGACATACAGCGGCATTGGCTTGAAGATCGGCGTCGATCTGCTGCTCTGGCGGCGCGGCGTCGATCCCAAACCGATGCAGGAAATGACGGCGCGCCTGCTGACGAGCGGCATCGGGTGCTATAGCGAGATTTCCTATCAACTCTTCGGCTATACGCGCCCCTCGGTCTACACCCGCCGCCCCACCAGCCAGGAGCAGGCAATCGATCTCAATGATCGTCAGACGTATCTGATTGTTTACCCGTTCAGCAAAACCGCCGAATGGTATCTGATGAGCCGCGACGCCCGTCAGGGGATGATGAATGAACACATGCGCGTCGGTCACGAGTACGCCGACATCCGGCAGGTGCTGTTGTACACAACCGGTCTCGATGATCAGGAGTTTGTCGTTGCGTATGAGACGGAAGACCTGCCGCGGTTCAGCCAGCTCGTCACCGACCTGCGCGCGACCGAAGCGCGCCGCTACACGCTGCGCGATACGCCGATCATAACCGCGATCCATCGCCCTCTGCGCGAGGCGCTGGCGCTGATTGGATAATGTATGACACCTCATCGCTTTCTGGCGGCATGCCGGCGCCAGCCGACCGATGCCACGCCCGTCTGGTTCATGCGCCAGGCGGGGCGCTACATGCCGGAGTACCGCGCCATCCGCGAACGTTATGGTTTTCTCGACATGGTGAAAACGCCGGAACTGGCCGCCGAGATCACCATGCAGCCGATCCGCGCCTTCCCGATTGACGCCGCCATTATTTTCGCCGATATTCTGCCGCTGCTCGAGGGGATCGGTCTTCAGTTGACCTACGAGCAGGGCGAGGGGCCGGTCATTCACAATCCGCTGCGTTCGCCCGCCGACATCGCTGCGCTGCACGACGCCGATCCGCGTGAGACGGTGGCGTACACGATCCAGGCGATCCGCCTGGTGAAACGCGATCTGGAAGGGCGCGCGCCGCTGATCGGGTTCAGCGGCGCGCCGTTCACTCTGGCAGCATACGCCATCGAAGGCGGGTCGTCGCGGGATCATCGTCTGACGAAGGCGCTGATGTACGCTGAACCGCAGGCGTGGCGCGACCTGATGGAGCGCCTGACGGCGCAGGTGAGCGCTTACCTGATCGCGCAGATCGAGGCTGGCGCCGATGCGGTGCAACTCTTCGATAGTTGGGCTGGCGCGCTCGCGCCTGGCGATTATGCCGAGTATGTGCTGCCGTTCGTGCAGCGGTGCATTATCAATGTGCGCGCCGGTTGCGGCGTCGTTCCGCCGCCGCCGATCATCTACTTCGGCGTCGATATGTCCGGGATGCTCGGATTGCTGCGCCAGACCGACGCAGACGTGATCGGTCTCGACTGGCGCATCTACCTCGACGATGGATGGGCGCAGGTCGGTCCCGGCGTCGCGGTTCAGGGCAACCTCGACCCGCACACACTCCTGGCGCCCTGGCTCGACGTCCGTCGCCGCGCCGCCGATATTCTCGACCGCGCGGCTGGACGTCCGGGGCATATTTTCAACCTGGGGCACGGGATTGTCCCCGAAACGCCGGTCGATACCGTGCGTCGCCTGGCTGAGTTCGTGCATGAGTATTCAGCGGAATAAACCTATGACTGATCACGCACCGCCAACCGGCATTTTCCTGCTTGCCTACGGCACGCCGGAGAGTCTCGATGATGTTGAGCCATACTTTACCCACATTCGCGGAGGACGCAAGCCATCGCCCGAAGCAGTCGAGCACCTGCGCGAACGCTACCGGTTGGTTGGCGGGCGCACGCCGCTCAAAGACCTGACCTTCGCCGTCGCCGACAGGTTGCAGGCGCGACTCGATGCGGAATCGCCGGGCCAGTACCGCGTCTATGTCGGCATGAAGCACTGGCATCCGTTCATTGCCGAGACGGTGCCGCGGATCGCTGCCGATGGCGTGCAGGATGTGGTTGCGCTTGTTCTTGCGCCCCACTATTCCCGGATGAGCATTGGCGGCTATCGCAAGTACCTTGATGAGGCGAACGCCGCGCTCGAACGACCGCTGCGGGTCACGTTCATCGAACGCTGGCACGACTATCCGGGGTTCCGGCGGCTGATTGCAGATCGGATTGCTGCGGCGCGCGCCGCATTGCCGCCCGATCTGCAGGGTGAGGCGCTGGCGCTCTTCAGTGCGCATAGCCTGCCGGAACGCATCCTCACCTGGAACGACCCGTATCCCGATGAATTGCGCGAGAGCGCAGCAGGCATCGCTGCACTGCTGGGACTGACCGGCTGGCGCCTCTGCTATCAGAGCGCCGGGATGACCGGCGAACCGTGGCTTGGTCCCGACATTCTCGATTATCTGGAGGAATTGCACGCCGAAGGGGTGCGCGCCGTGATCAGCGCGCCGTTCGGATTCGTCGCCGATCACCTCGAGGTGCTGTGGGACATCGACCGCGAGGCGCAAGAGAAGGCGGCGGAGTTGGGAATGACGCTCCTGCGTATTCGTATGCCGAATGCCGATGACGAGTTCGTGGACGTGCTGGCGGCGCTGCTGCGCGACGCGCTAGAGAAGCGGTTATGAGACATACCCTGACCATCGGCACGCGCGCCAGCAAACTGGCGCTGGTGCAGACGCATATGATCCGCGATGCGTTGCAGGCGGCGCATCCCGGATTGACCGTCGCCGTTGAGCATATCACGACGCGCGGTGATGTCATTCTCGACCGCCCGCTGAATGCGATTGGCGACAAAGGGCTGTTCGTCGTTGAAATCGAGGAGGCGATGCGCGCCGGCAGGGTCGATCTGGCGGTTCACAGCGCCAAAGACCTGCCTTCGACGCTGCCGCCTGATATGACGCTGGCTGCCTGCCCGCAACGCGCTGATCCGCGTGATGCGCTGGTGGCGCAGCCGGGGATGACGCTTGCGACTCTGCCGCCTGGCGCGCGAGTCGGCACCAGCAGCCTGCGGCGCGCCTGCCA
>DAOTWI010000854.1:0-1686 GCA_034436075.1 Roseiflexus sp. | reverse complement strand
TGGTTCATTCATTCCACTTGCGCGTGAGATCATACATCTCCCCGCCGATGACGCGCGTGAACGCCTGATACTCCTCGTCATACGGCAGCGGGCAACGCATCACCGCATCAATGAACGCCTCCGGCGGGCGATATTCGTGGTCGGTCACGTAATGGTAGATCATGACTGGCGCGGCATAAATGATGTTTCCGTCCGGGATCCAGATTTCGCCGTTATTGTTTGGAACCCACTTTTTGCCGCACCAGAACCCAATGTGCCAACTGTTGCAGAACTGACATTCGTGGAAGCCCAACATGAGCGCATGGACCCCCCGCGTACAGTGCTCAAAGAGCCGCTGCTGGAACTCAACCGGCGTCGGACCGAATGGAAAAGGATAGAGATCATCGAGCCAGCCGATTGCCAGAACGGTATATTCGTTCGGCGCCTTGAAAGAACCCCGGTATTGGCTTAGATCGGCAAGGTACATAGTGATTCCTCCTGTGCAGGTTCAGGTGTTCAGCGGTCTGTGTCTATCTTGATGAGGTGCGAGGCGTGGGGTAAGAGGCGCGAGAC
Organism: Roseiflexus sp.; assembly: GCA_034436075.1. Classification (GTDB taxonomy): domain Bacteria; phylum Chloroflexota; class Chloroflexia; order Chloroflexales; family Roseiflexaceae; genus Roseiflexus. The sequence continues at coordinate 1,134 of DAOTWI010000854.1, read as the reverse complement.
CAGTTTCCCCGCCGTTCGTTGCCATTTGTTCAACGTGGAACATGCACCATTGTTATGCCCTTATGAAGACGGGTGCAGGAGCGAGGTTGCGCTCCTGCACCCACGGTGTGATCAACGAATGCGCGGTGTGAACAGTATCCAGCAACCATTGTTGATGGGACAAAGCGTATAGGCGTTAATGCGTTCATTTGCTGCCAGCACAGGCGCTCCCAGGAGGTCTGCGAGTTGCTGCGCCAGCGAGTTGGGACCGTATCCCACCCAGCACATAATCAGACGGACGGGTTGTCCAGGGGCATATGCCGGATGGGTGACGATGATTTCGAAGAGTTGTTCTGCGTTCAGCGGTTCTGTCTGCAGACTGACTTCTTCGACATATGGCATCGCAAATGTTTTGCCTTCTTCAGTAGGCCACGAACCATGACAGATCAGTTCAAAGAACGGCGGGAACGTTGGCTGAACCATGGCTGCCCGAATGGGATCGTCTGCATAGCCCAGAACGTAGCGGTTCTTGAACATCGTGGGCAGAACGGGAACGTTGTGCATCATTGCTGTCTCCTGGTGCGATTCAGGAGCGCAGAGCACGCCAACGTTCCGTGATGTCCCGCGCGGGACACGTCCAGAATGCTGGTGTGTCCCTGCGCGGGAATGGATACATACGATGAGTGCGGCGTCACGCTGCCGGGTGGCGGTTATGGCGCGACGTCAAGCGGAACGTATCGGAAGCGTTTTCCTCCTTCTTGTCAAAGCGCCGGATGGCGCAGCGGGATTGTGAGTGACGCGCACTGCATCGTGACTGCACCGGCCGGTGATTGACAACGGAACAAAGGAGAGCTGGCACATAGCGCGCCGGAAAAGGTTCTTTCCAAAGGCGAGGCGCATGTGTGTGCGCGAATGCACATCGAAAAGCAAAGCGTGGTATGGGCATTGTCAGGGTGCAGTGCAGCGGGAACTCGCTGCCGGCCCCGCCGGGCCGGTGATACGAAGCCAGCCGGCGTTCTCGCCGGTGAGAAAGGGGAGTTGGCGGGCTGGCCGGGTTTCGGCGGCCCGGATGACCGACCGCCGGTTACCACCGTTTATGATGCCTGCTGTCGTTGCGCGCGACGTTGCATCGCGGCGCGGCGCAGCTCGCGCGCC
>DAOTWI010000853.1:0-15388 GCA_034436075.1 Roseiflexus sp. | reverse complement strand
CCGCCATTGCAGCGCCAGCGCCTCGCCCGGCTGGAGAGTCAACGGGAAGCGCGCCTGCGCCATTCGTCCGGCGATGTCCCATTGCGCTGGCGTGGCGCTCGTCAGGGTTACGGTGACGCTGTCATACGCCCCCGGCGCGCGCCAGGCGACGCCATCGGGAAGGGTATGCAGTTCCGGGTCCGCAGGATCAACCCCGCCAAACCAGCAGAAGCGCAGGTCGGCTACAGCGCGCACCACCACAGCCGCTTCGACAGGAGCGGCGCCATCGTTGCGCGCCAGCAGCGTGGCGTAGTAGTGCGGCTGATCCTCGGCGGCGAACTCAGTCCATTCCAGCGCCAGGTCGCCAACCGTAAAGTGGCGGGTGATGTATGCGCCAAAGAGATCACACGCTGTTGCGTGATCGAGCGGCGTGGTTGCGCCATACGCCTCCAGCGCCAGCGTCCAGCCATCCAGCGCGCGCAGCGGATGCGCCCACACGCCGCCCATCTTGCCGCGCAGGTGCCATTCACCGAATGGATGCGTCACGCCACCGATCGTGGTGATGGCATAGATGCGTTTCCCGCTGATGAACACCGGCGTCGCCGGGTCGGCTTCCGCTTCCCAGACGTCGTCGTCGATGAAATAGCGTTGAAGAGTCATGGACGCGCTTTCCTTGCTATAAAGAAAAGTTATAGCGGCTATTGCAAAGATATGATTGTTGCGTAGTATACCCTGTATTACAATTCCGCATACAGCATCTCCGTATCCCGCCTCTCCCTTTGGAACCCTGCTGACCGACAGTGATTCGACGACAATGATGTTGCGCAAGGATGACTGGTTATGCCAAACTACGGTTTCCTGATTGACCACCGGAAATGTATCGGCTGCCACGCTTGCAGCACGGCATGCAAGTCGGAAAACGAGGTTCCGCTTGGCGTGTACCGCACGTGGGTCAAGTATGTCGAGACGGGAACCTTTCCCAACACCCGCCGCCACTTTCAGGTCACCCGCTGCAACCACTGCGCCAACCCGCCGTGTGTGCGCATCTGCCCGGTGACCGCCATGTACCAGCGCGCTGATGGCATTGTTGAGTTTGATCCAAAGGCGTGCATTGGCTGTAAGGCATGCTTGCAGGCATGCCCGTATGACGCAATCTACATCGATCCAGAAACGCACAGCGCCGCCAAGTGCCACTTCTGCTCGCACCGGATCGAGTTGGGCTTAAAGCCAGCGTGTGAAGTGGTCTGCCCCGAACAGGCGATCATTTCAGGCGACCTGGACGATCCGGACAGCCTGATCCGCCAACTGATCGCCCGCGAACCGGTCACGGTGCGCAAACCGGAACAGGGAACCGCGCCCAAACTCTTCTACATTGACGCAAACCAGGCGACGCTGACGCCCACAGCCACGCAGCAACACGCGACGTTTGTCTGGGCGGATGTGGCGAGTGATCAAGCGCGCACCCTCGGAGCGCAGCGCGAGATCATCCCGCTGGAAGCCGTTCGTGCCGGATCATCCGTTGATCACGATCGGACCAACGGCGCCAGGAATGGCATGCCCCTGCATACTCCTGGCATACAGGGGTTGGGCGTCGGCAACAGCGCGTTCGCACCCGCGCGAATCGCCGGTCAGATGGTGCAAACGGCGTACAATGCGCAGCATACCATCCCCTGGCACTGGCCCGTACCGGCGTATCTGGTCACGAAAGGCATCGGCAGCGGCATCTTCATGATACTGGCGCTGGCTGCCGGATTGGGGCTGGCGCAACTGACGCCGCTCTTCGTCGCCGTGGCGCTGGCGCTCACCCTGGCGTTCACCGGCGCCACGACGGCGCTCCTGATCTACGATCTTGAGAAGCCGCTCAAGTTTCTGACCATCCTCACCCGTCCGCAGTGGCGCAGCTGGCTGACGCGCGGCGCCTTCATTCTCATTGGATTCACAATCGTTGCGGGACTCTGGTTCCTGAGCGAGGCGGGCGTCGTTCTTGGAGCGTTGCCTGAAGCGATGGCGCTCTCACTGCGCCCGTTCTTCGCGTGGATCGGACTGCCCGCAGGCGTCCTGGCGGCGATCTATACTGCGTTTCTCTTTGCGCAGGCGGAAGGGCGCGATCTGTGGCAGAGTCCGCTGCTGCCGGTTCATCTGTTGATCCAGGCGTTGATGGTCGGTTCAGGAACCCTTCTGGTCGTTCGGCTGGCGCTTCCGCTGCCCGCGGGACTGGATGCGGCGCTCGTGTGGCTTTTTGGCGTCACGCTGGCGCTGGACCTGTTCGTTACCCTCTTCGGAGAGTTCGGAATCCCTCATGCCAGCGAAGTCGCCGTGCGCGCCGCGCATGCCATCAGCCACGGGCGCTATCGCCGTCATTTCTGGCAGGGGAGCGTTCTGCTCGGTCATCTTGCGCCGCTGGCATTGATTGCGCTGGCGGTTGTGCTGCCGCCTGCTGGCGATGTTGCGCTGGCGCTCGCCGGTGTGACCGCCATTGTCGGTCTGTATCTGTTCGAATATGCCTTCGTGATGGCGCCACAGGAAGTGCCCAACAGTTGATTGATGTCGTGGCGATGATTGCAAGACACGCAAAGGATGCCCCTATGGCTGAGTCGCTCGTCATGAATGTGCTGCGCGCTCTCATGCAGCAGAAACGATCTGGAGCGGAGCAGGCTCCAACGGCAGCGGACCAGATTCCCGTAACGCAAACGGCGTCGCCAGCGATACCAGCGAATGGCGCGGCGCCCTCGGTCGTTCCATTGACCAGCTACCCGCCTGTCGAACGCTGGCTGCGCTGGACGGAGTATGACCCGAAGGCATGGCCCCAAAAGACATTACGCTCCTACACACTGGTCCCGACCGTCTGCTTCAACTGCGAAAGCGCCTGCGGGCTTCTGGCGTATGTCGATACGTCCACGCTCAAGATTCAGAAGTTCGAGGGAAACCCATTGCATCCCGGCAGCCGCGGTCGCAACTGCGCGAAAGGACCGGCGACGCTCAATCAGGTGTACGACCCGGACCGCATTCTTTATCCGCTCAAGCGGGTCGGACGGCGTGGCGAAGGGAAGTGGAAGCGCATCAGCTGGGACGAGGCGCTCGATGATATTGCCGGACGCATCCGGCGCGCAATTATCGAGCGGCGTTTCACTGAAGTGATGTACCACGTCGGGCGTCCCGGTCACGACGGCTTTATGGAGTGGGTATTGCCCGCCTGGGGCGTCGATGGACACAATTCGCACACCAATGTCTGCTCATCGAGCGCGCGCTGCGGTCAGGCGTTGTGGATGGGGTACGACCGCCCTTCGCCCGATCACGCCAACGCGCGCGTCATTCTGCTGATCAGTTCCCACCTCGAAAGCGGTCACTACTTCAACCCCCACGCACAGCGCATCATGGAAGGCAAAATGGCGGGCGCGAAGCTGATCGTCTTCGACACCCGCCTGTCGAACACGGCGTCGCTGGCTGATGAATGGCTGGCGCCGTGGCCCGGCAGCGAAACGGCGATCTTGCTGGCGATTGCGAACCACCTTATCTCCAGCAAGACATACAACCGCGACTTTGTGCGTCGCTGGGTCAACTGGGAGCAGTATCTGCGTTGCGAACATCCCAATCTGCCTGTCTCTTTCGAGACGTTCGAGGCGAAGCTTCAGGAACTCTACGCTCCCTACACGTTCGAGTTCGCCGCTCAGGAAAGCGGCGTCAGCGTCGAGCAGATCGCGCGTGTGGCGAATTATATCGCCCATTGTGACGGTCGGCTCGCCACCCACACCTGGCGCAGCGCCACGAGCGCCAATTTCGGGGGATGGATGGTGGCGCGCTGCCTCTGGTTCCTGAACGTCTTGACTGGATCAATCGGACAGGAAGGCGGAACGTCGGCGAATGTCTGGGACAAATGGACTCCGCGTCATCCGAACATGGCGCCGCACGTCAAGGTCTGGAATGAGTTGACCTGGCCCCAGGAATACCCGCTCAGTTTCTACGAACTGAGTTTTCTGCTGCCGCATTTTCTCAAGGAAGGTCGCGGCAGGCTCGATGTCTACTTCACCCGCGTCTACAATCCGCTCTGGACCAACCCGGACGGGATGAGCTGGATGGAGGTGTTGACCGATGAGTCGAAGATCGGGTTGCATGTTCATCTTTCGCCAAGCTGGAGCGAAACCGGGTTGTTCGCCGATTATATCCTGCCCATGGGTCACGGCGCTGAGCGACACGATATGATGAGCCAGGAAACGCACGGCGGTTGCTGGATCGCCTTCCGCCAGCCGGTGATCCGTGAGGCGCTGCGTCGCCTCGGCAAGCCGGTCAACGACACCCGTCAGGCGAATCCTGGCGAGGTGTGGGAGGAGACCGAGTTCTGGATCGAACTTTCGTGGCGGATCGATCCGGACGGCAGCCTGGGGGTGCGCCGGACGTTCGAGAGTCCCTACCGTCCCGGCGAGAAGATCACCGTCGATGAACTGTATGCCTGGATGTTTGAGAATCATGTGCCCGGATTGCCCGAAGCGGCGGCGAAGGAAGGGTTGACGCCGCTGGAGTATATGCGACGCTATGGCGCCTTCGAGCTGCGCAAGGGCGTCCAGCCGACGTATGACCAGCCGCTCTCCGCTGCGGAACTCGATGATGCAGTCGTCGATCCGGAGACGCGCATCGTGTATAGCCGAAAACCCGCGCCTCCTTCGTCGAATATCACGCCTGTGCCATTCTTTCAACCAGACCCGCAACGGGGGCGTCCGGTCGGTGTGCAGCTTGAGGATGGCTCACAAGTGATCGGCTTTCCAACACCCTCGCGCAAACTTGAGTTCTACTCGACAATGATGCGCGATTGGGGATGGCCCGAATATGCGCTTCCGACCTACATTCGCAGCCATGTGCATCCCAGCAGGATCGATCGTGATCGCAACGAAGCCGTGCTGCTCTCGACCTTCCGCCTTCCCACGCTGATCCATACACGCAGCGGCAACGCGAAGTGGCTCTACGAGATCAGTCATAAGAACCCGGTCTGGATCCATCCATCCGACGCGCAGCACCTCGGCGTGCAAACTGGCGATCTGATCAAAGTTGTGACGGCTATCGGCTATTTTGTGGACCGGGTTTGGGTGACTGAAGGCATTCGCCCCGGTGTCATCGCCTGTTCTCACCATCTCGGACGCTGGCGGCTTCAGGAGGATGTCGGCGGCCGGCTCTCGACGGCGCTGGTTGAACTGACGCCTGCGGGCGAGTCGCAGTGGCGAATGCGGCAGGTGCATGGGATTACGCCCTACCCCAGCGCCGATCCCGACACGGAGCGCATCTGGTGGGCGGATGCTGGCGTGCATCAGAACCTGACGTTTGCCGTGCAGCCGGATCCGGTCAGCGGCATGCACTGCTGGCATCAGAAGGTGCGCCTGGAGCGGGCTGGACCGGGTGACCGGTATGGCGACATTTTTGTGGACACCCGGCGCGCCCACGAGGTGTACCGCGAATGGCTGGCGATGACCCGTCCGGCGCGCCAGGTATCGCCGAATGGGCTGCGACGACCACACTGGCTCCTGCGCCCGTTTCGTCCCGATCTGGAAGCGTACTATCTTCCCGAATGGCAGCCCGGCGACGGTGTGCAGATAGCGGTGCATCACGAAGGTGTGGGAGACGAACGATGACAAATCGCCATGCTATTGATCTGCTGGAAGCCAGGCGATCCCTCTATGCGCTGCTGGCGCAGTGCTACCTGCATCCGCCGGATTGGCCGGCGCTGGCGACGTTGCGGAGCATACCTGACATTACTGCCGCAGTTCCCAAGACGCCTGACGCGCTCGAGCATCTCCAGGTCGAATATGAATCGGTGTTTGGTCAGAATGCATATCCCTATGAGTCGCTCTATGTTGACCACGACCTGATGCTCAACACGGCGGCGGCGCACCGCGTGGCGCGGCTGTATCAGGATTGCGGATTTGCGGTCGATGCGCCGGTTGGCGCGCCGGATCATCTTGGCGTTGAACTGCGCCTGATGGCGCACCTGCTGACCATCGAGAGCGCAGCGTTGCGCGACAACAACCCGGCGCTGCTCACATGGTCACGGGCGCAGCAATATCGTTGTCTGGTCCATCATCTCGCTTATTGGGCGCCGGTCTTCCTGCGAACGGTCGAGCGTGTTGCGGACTATCTGTTGTACCGTCTACTTGCGCAGGTGACGCTCGAACTGATCCTGAACGACCTTGAGCAGAGCGCCAGTCTGCCGCCGTGGATTCCGCTCGATCACCAGCCCGACAGCGCAACAGCACGGCGTGAAAAGATTGACGCGAAGACGCACAGGCGCACAGTCTCGCAATCAGTGCTATCCGCCACGGACGAAGCGAATGCGGTGCACGATGAGCATGCTGGCGGCGCTTCGTTCGTGTGGGCGGATGATGACGGAGAGCGTGATCTCAATCAGATCGTGCGCTGTCTGGTCATCCCGGATATTGCTGGCATGTTCATCAGTCGCCACGACATCAGCGGGCTTGGTCGCCGATTGGGAATACGGTTGCCAAGGCGTGAACGGTCGCAGATGATGCGCGATCTCTTCGATGCCGCCGCCCGGTTCGATCTTCTCCCTGCGCTCCTCGACTCCCTGGACGAACTGTTCGCCACAGAGTTCTGGAGGTTGGCAGTGCTGACCGAACGGTATCCCGCCTGGACGCCCTATGCCCGACAGTGGCTCTCCCGGCTTGATCGGAGCCGGGACATGGCGCGTGAACTGCGCATGCAGTTTCTGGCGTATCATGCCCGGCACGAAGGTTAATGTCTCGAACGCCACATCAGGAACCAGCCATGATTGAGACGGCTTATAGTCATCCGCTGCTGGACGACATCCTTGAACGCTCGGCTGCATTGCACCGGCATCTCTGCCCGCGCCAGGTGCTTGGGGCGCGTATGGGGATACTGGCGGGTCGCCTGCTGGAACTGGAGTTGCCGCAGACGAACAAGCGCCTGTTGACGTTTGTCGAGACCGACGGTTGCTTTGCCGATGGGGTTGGCGCCGCCACCGGGTGCTGGCTCGGTCGCCGGACCATGCGTTTGATTGACCACGGCAAAGTAGCAGCGACATTCGTGGACACGCGCACCCGGCGTGCGGTGCGGATTCGTCCGCATCCGCAGGCGCGGGCGGAAGCGCGACGCTGCGCCCCCCATGCCAAAAGCCGCTGGCATGCCTATCTCGACGCCTATCGGGTCATGCCTGACGACGCGCTGCTCGAAGCTCATTGGGTGGAACTGACTCTGGATCTTGATCGGCTGATCAGCCGTCCGGGATCGCGGGTGGTGTGTGATGGGTGCGGCGAAGAGATTATCAACGAGCGTGAAGTGTATCGTGAAGGGCGGACGTTTTGTTGCAGTTGCGCGTTTGAGGGAGAGCGCTACGTTACGATGGCGACACTGAGACCGGAACGTTCTCGGGATGACCATCGAGCCTCGATGCATCGGTATGGGGCGCTCCCTGATGACCGGCAATAACCACGATGCTCTCTTTCCGCAACGCCAGGCGCACCCGTTCACCCGGCGTCAGGTTCATCGTTGCGTATGATGACGCAGGATACACGGCTTCGATCTGCCGTCCGTCGGGCAACGCCACGCGCAGATGATGCACATGGCGTCCCAGGCGTCGTTCAGCGACCACGCCATCCAGGTGATTGTCGCCAACGACGCGATTGAGGGGGCGGTCGGGGTAGATCAGACGAATGTCCTCCGGGCGAATGTACGCCATCACCTGTGCGCCGGGAGGTGCGCCAGACGGCGGCGCTTCGAGCATGATCCCGTCCCAATCGAGCAGAGCGCCGGACGGTCCGGTTTCCACGACGCGCACGCTGATAGCGTTCGGAATGCCGAGGATATTGAGCACCCGCTGATTTGCCGGGCGTGTGAACACATCCTCGATCCGCCCGATCTGTTCGATCCGGCCGTCGCGCATCACTGCCAGGCGATGACCGACAGCAAAGGCATCGTCGAGGTTATGGGTAACGTAGACCACAATCAGTTGACGTTCCGCCTGAAGCATGCGGATTTCTTCGTGCAACCGTTCGCGGATAGGGCGATCCAGCGCCGAAAAGGACTCGTCGAACAGCAGAACGCGCGGTTCGGTTGCCAGCGCGCGGGCGATGGCGACGCGCTGCTGCTGCCCGCCCGACAGTTCGTCCGGCATACGATGTGCCAGATGCGCCAGGTGCATACGTTCCAGCAACCCCATAGCGCGCTCGCGCGCATCGCGCCGTCCCCCCAGCGGAAACGCCACATTCTCAAGCGCGCTCATATGAGGAAAGATCGCATACTGCTGGAACACATAGCCAATCCGGCGCTGACGCGCTGGAAGATTGACGACCGGTTTTCCCGGAAGGCGCTGAAAAAAGGTTGTATCATCGAGCGTAATCGATCCGCTATCCGGTGTGGACAGACCAGCAATCGCATGGAGCGTCTGCGTTTTCCCCACGCCGGACGGACCGAAGAGCACCAGGATTTCCGTGTCGATGGCGAGGCGCATCTCCAGGGTGACATGTCCCAACCGCTTGACGAAGTCAACATGGAGTCGCGGACTCATACGAACGTCTCCACAGACTGCCTGATGCGTCGTCCTGACGCTGGCGGCTCCAGCTGGCGCGCCAGGATCAACCCGGCGAACGCCAGCGCCGTCATCACCAGCACCATCACATGTGCGTCAGCGTAGCGTTGCGCCTGCACCGCATCGTAGATAGCGACCGGCAGGGTTTGCGTGCGTCCAGGAATATTCCCGGTGATCATCAACGTAGCGCCGAATTCGCCGAGGGCGCGCGCCGAGCCGAGGATCATGCCCGCAGTGATGCCGCGTCGCGCCAGCGGCAGCGTAATCCGCCAGAAGATGCGCATTTCGCCTGCCCCAAGCGTGCGCGCCGCATGTTCCAGCACCGGATCGACGTTTGCCAGCGCCGCCCGGCTGCTCTGCACCATCAATGGCAACCCCACCACCACTGACGCAGCCACCGCCGCCTGCCAGGTGAACAGAATGCGGATGTTGAACCACTCGAACAGCGGGCTGCCCCGCCCGAACGCCAGCAGCAGATAGTAGCCAATGACGCTTGGCGGCAGCACCAGCGGCAGCATGACCAGCGTTTCAACCAGAATCTTGAACGGAAACTGGACACGGACAAGCACCAGTGCCAGCGCAAGCCCTACCACGAGAATGATGACGCTTGCAATTGCAGTGACCTGCAATGACAACCAGAAAGCGGGCCAGTTCATCGGCTGACGATCTCTCCAGGCAGGATGAACCCGTATTTCTTCATAATCGCATGCCCCTCGGGTCCGTTCACGAATGCAATAAACTGGCGCGCTTCCTGTTCACGGGATGTTCCGGCAACCGCCGCCGCCATTTGCAGCAGCGGGTAATCGGGGTGCAATTCAGCGGGGATGAGCGTCCAGTTGCCATTGCCCTGAATGCTGAGCGAAAGCGCCACAATCGCCACATCGGCATTACCGGTATCTGCCAGGGTCAGCGTCTGCGCGACATTTTCGCCAAACACCAGGCGCGGCTGCACTGCCTCCCAGACGCCAGCGCGCTCGAGCGCCTCTTTCGCCGCCTGACCATAGGGAGCGTGTTCGGGATTGGCAATGGCGATACGCTGGTAAACCGGATCAGCCAGATCCTCCACCCGCTCCGGCTTGAGCGCACTATCGGGGCGCGTCCAGAGCGTGATGCGTCCCTGCGCATAGATTTCCATCGTATCAGCAATGACCAGTCCTTTATCGTTCAATTCCTCGATGAAGGGCTTATTCGCCGCATAGAACAGGTCGAACGGCGCGCCGCGCTCAATCTGCTGGGCAAGTTGACCGGTCGAACCAAAGTTGAACACCACACTGACGCCAGTTTGTTCCTCGAACAGTTTGCCGATCTCCTGGAATGCTGGCGTGAGATCGGCGGCGGCGGCAACAACCAGTTCGTCTCCAGCACTGTTGGCTGGCATTGAAGGAGCGGGTGCGGCGCCGCATGCGCTGGCGACGAGCAGCACGATCATCAGGAGCAACGAAGAGCGCCGGTTCATCTTCTTCCCTTCGCGGCGGGCGCCGCGCTGCCATCTTCCCGCACGACAGAAGATCGCTTCGACGCCTCTAAGCATTCAACACACATACTGAGGTGCAATGCCGGGCGCCAGTTCCGCCCTGCATGTCTCCAGCCATGCCAGCGCCGCCTGAATCTGCCCGTGCCGAAACTGAATGACGAGACGGCGATACGGTTGATCGGGCGGGAGTGTCGCCGCCTTGCGATCAAGGTCGTCGAGCAATTGCTGGCAAGCCCGCTGCTGCTGCACAATCAGCGACTGTACGGCATCAGCGCCTTCCTGATGGGCAAAGTAGAGTTTTGCCAGGAATTCGAGCCGAAAGTCACGCCCATGCGCCACTGGTGTGCGCATCCACCTGGCGAATGCGTCGCGTCCCCGCTCAGTGAGGCTCAACACCCGGCGCGGCGGACGATTCCGCTGGGTTTCGGCGGCGCCGGTCAGAAACCCTTCTTCCTCAAAGCGACGCAACAGCGCGTAGAGGTGCGCCTGCTTAATGCGCCAGATCTCACCCAGCGCAGCATCGTTGCACAGATGCTGATAGATTTCGTAAGGATGCATAGGGCGTCGTTGCACCAGTCCAAGCAACGCAAATTCGATGGTGAGTGGATGCCGGACGCCGCTCATGATGCACATACTTACGAAATAAGTACGTGGAGTATATCTGAGCGGATGCAGTTTGTCAAATTGAGATCACGAATCAGGAGAGATGAACCCGCTCGTACACAATCCGGTCATACCCGCGCCCCCACGGTTCGCCTCGTTCATACACCCCCAGCCCGGCGGCGCCCGCCAGGCGCAGATGGTGATCGGCGCCAGCGACCTCACCGCTTTCGGTGCGCAAATAGTCCGCCATCACACAATCGATGGCGACCGGATCGCGGGAAAAGAACAGGCTGTTGGGTGCGGCATTGCCAAAGGTGCGCCAGCGACGCGGCGCGCTGATATTGTTCACGGGGTTGCCGAACAATCCGTCGCCAATGGTGAGGATGGTCTTCTGCCAGATCTGCGGATGGCTGTTAATATCGACCAGCGGGCTGTACCTGTCAGAAAAATACTGTGCGCCGATGTCGGTATACCGGTGCAGGAGGTTGCAGCGATCAATTGAACCGAAATGATTCTTGAACCCCAGGCTGATGCCGGCGCCGACATGACGCTTCATAATCGGCATGTTGATCAGGTAGTGCACATTGACCAGCGCGTTGCACAAGGGGAGATCTGGCAGAGCGGCGATGCCGGGCGGGGTATTGAAACGAACCTTCTCAACTGTGCTGAAGCCCAGTTCGGGATGTTCATCCTGATACGAGGCGAAATTAACATGTGCATATGCGCAGCGACGCTTGAAGCGCAGCGGAATAATGCCGGGGTGGTCGCCGTGGGTGACGTCGAAGATCCAGATATGCTGCTCAGGAATGCCGATTGCCAGCAGACCGCGGATCACGGCATTGATCGGGTCCATCAGTGCGTCGATTTCATTGTCGTTGTCTTCGCGCGCGGCGTTGTTCAAGCTGACCTTGATGCCGATCATCTGTCCGGGCTGATAGTTTGGCAGGAGGGCAGCCCAGGCGTCGGCGCGGGTTGCCGTGCGCGTCAGTCGCGTGACGCCTTCATCGACCATGTCGGCGACAATCCGCGCATCGACGCTCTCGCCGTACCAACCGCTCGAAAAGTTCCAGGACGTTGCGCGTGGGTGAAAGGTATGAACCACATGCCCGCGCAGCAGCGGAACCGCCGTGGCCGTTGGAGAGGGGGTTGCCGTCGGCGAGGGGGTTGCCGTCGGCGAGGAGGTCGCTGTTGAAATGGAGATATCCGTAGGGTGAGGGGGCGCCGTCGCGGTCTCTCGCTGGTTCACAACAATCAGCGGGCAGTACGCCCTTGCAGTAACGGGCGGTGCATCGGCGGAGAGGCGCGTGGCGTACCCTATCGTTCGTTGCATATGTCCGAATAGCAAGCCGGAAGCGGCGATCCCTCCCCCAATCAGAAACTGGCGGCGCGTGATACACGGTTTTCGATCCATGGCGATTCTCCTGTCTGGCTCTGCAGGATCAGCAGCACACGTTGTCGTTCTGATGCAACCTGAGCAATTAACCATCTCCTATCGGCGTTGGCTGAGCCTGCCGAATCCAACGCCCTAACCCTCGTGATCGGCGTTGGCTGAGCCTGCCGAATCCAACGCCCTGACCCTCGTGATCGGCGTTGGCTGAGCCTGTCGAAGCCAACACCCTGACCCCCGTGATCGGCGTTGGCTGAGCCTGCCGAAGCCAACGCCCACTGCTGGTGTGGCGCAGAGCGTTGGCTGAGCCTGCCGAAGCCAACGCCAGCTGCCAGTGTCACGCATGATGAGCAAGACGGTCACGTCTCGATGGATGAGCGGAGCGCACAAACGCTCTGGTGCAGTCGCCGCTGCACCAGTGGGCAATCGTGAAGCCTTCGCGTGAGCTATTCTGAAATGTGATCGGGGGAGTGATGCCGGGATGATGGGGCGAAGATGGTATCTGTGACTACGACTCTACCACGCCTTATCTGCCGGTGCAAGATACAGGATCTGTGAAGTTGTCATGCAGCGTCGCCCGTCAGTCCGGGAATGCGCACCCGGCGCTCGATCATGGTGAGAATCAGGTAGGCGATGCCAACCAGCACGATGTAGAACACAGCGACAATCAAATAAATCTGAATGGGGGCAAAATACCGGCTCGCAAGAATCTTCGCCTGCCCCATAAGATCAGGGACAGCGATCAGAAACACGACTGACGTATACTTCAGCATGGCAACGGCTTCATTCGACCAGGCGGGCAGCGCCAGGCGCAACGCCTGCGGCAGAATGACGCTCCAGATCGCCTGCCATGTATTCATCCCGATGGCGCGCGCAGCAACCATCTGCCCGGTGCTCACCGATTGCAGCGCGCTGCGCAGGTATTCCGCCTGATATGCGGCGCTGTTAAGCCCCAGGGTAAGAAACGCCGCCTGCAGGCGCCCCAGGGTGATGCCGACATCAGGAAGACCGTAGTAGACCACGAACAACTGGATGAGCAGCGGCGTTCCCTGAAAGAGCGTCACATACGCGCCAAGCATACGTTGCAGCCACACTGGTCCGTAGACGCGCCCGACGCCTACCGGCAGCCCGACGATCATCCCCAGAACCAGCGAGATTGCTGCAATCTGGAGGGTGACGACGGTTCCCTGCAGCAGGTCTGGTATAACTTTGTTCAGAAGGTCGATGAAATCTTGCATGCTCGATGTGCAGATATTACTGCATGATATTCCGCAAAAACGCGCGTGTACGTTCATGGACCGGCTGCTCGAACATCTGCTGCGGCGTTCCCTCTTCCACCACCACGCCGCCTTCCATAAACACCACCCGATGGGCAACCTGCCGGGCAAATCCCATCTCGTGCGACACGACAATCATCGTCATGCCTTCACCGGCGAGTTTTTGCATCACCGCCAGCACTTCGCCGGTCAGTTCCGGGTCGAGCGCCGATGTGGGTTCATCGAAGAGCATGACGTGCGGGTCCATGCCCAGTGCGCGGGCGATTGCCACCCGCTGTTTTTGTCCGCCCGACAGCTGCGCCGGGTAATAGTGGGCGCGGTCTGCCAGACCCACGCGCTCCAGTTCAAACATTGCCAGGTCGTGCGCTTCGTTTTTGCGCATTTTGCGCACCTTGACCAGCCCGATCATCACGTTGCCGAGCGCCGTCAGGTGCGTGAACAGGTTGAATTCCTGGAACACCATCCCAATGCGCTGCCGCACCCGGTCCTGGTTGACGCCCGGCGCCGTGATTTCCTGATCTTCCAGCCAGATGCGCCCTTTCGTCGGCGGGTTGAGCAGGTTGATACAGCGTAACAGGGTGCTCTTACCCGATCCGCTCGGTCCTACCAGCACCACGACCTCGCGGGGTTGCACGGTCAGCGAGACTCCTTTGAGCACCTGGAGCGCGCCGTATGATTTATGCACCTCTTCGATGCGGAGAATAGGCGATGTCATGAGTTCCGCAACGCCTGTTTCGGTGATGTGGCTACACCTGCAATCGATACCGGCGCTCGAGCCACTGGAGCGCCTGGGTCGTTATCAGCGTCAATGCCAGATAGAGCAGGAGCGCGACGCCGAAGGCAAGAAACGGCTCGAACGTGCGCGCACTGACCTGTTGCGCGCGCCGCAGAATCTCCGGCACGCCGACGGCGAACACCAGGGTCGAGTCCTTGAGCACGAGCGTCGCCTCATTGCCCCAGGAAGGCAGCGCCAGCCGCAACGCCTGCGGCAGCACAACACTCTGGATTGCCTGCAGACGGCTCATGCCGATTGCCCGCGCCGCGATCATCTGCCCTGGCTGCACCGCCTGAATCGCGCCGCGAAAGATTTCGGTCTGATATGCTCCCGAGGCGAACCCCAGCGCCAGCGCGCCAGCCCAAAATGGCGACAGGTTGACGTAGCGCGAGATGACGAAAAACAGGATAAAAATAATGACAATCACCGGTACTGCGCGAATTACCACGCTGTAGGCGGAGACTGCCGCCTGAAGGGCGGGGTGACCATAGACGCGCACAATGGCCATGACGACGCCAAGTGCAAGACCGACCGTCAACGCAACGGCGGTGACACCGATGGTCACCCACAATCCCTGCACAATGAAATTGAAGGTCGTCAGCAGATCCTGAAACAATTCCATCGCTCGCTTATGGCAGACCGTGCTTTTCTTCGAGCGCCTTTACCGTGCCATCGTCGATCAATCCCTGGATGATCCGATCAAGTTCCGCTTTGAGATCGGCAGCGCCTTCGGGAATAGCAACGCTCTTGCCACCCTCAGCGGTCGTCTCGGTGACGAGCAGCACCTTCAGGTTATTCTTTTGGGCGAGTTCCAGTGCGGGTTCCGCGTCCATCAGCACTAGCTGGATGCGTCCGCTGGCAAGATCGAGCGCCGCCTGATCAGCGCGCTCGTAACTGAAAACCTTATCTGCGGGCGTCAATCCGGTTGCGACCAGGTTCTTCTGGATCCAGCCCTCCTGAACCGTACCGGTCTGCACGCCGATACTCAGCCCGGCGGCATCTTCCGGCTTCATCAAAATGGTCGTCGTGTCGCCAGCGCCAATGAAGGCATCCTTCGTCATGCGGTAGGGAATGGTGAAATCGACCTTCTCATCACGCTCGGCAGTCGCCTGCATAGCAGCGATCACTGCGTCGATCTTTCCTTCCTGGAGAGACGCAATCAGCGAGTCAAACGGCATATCGCGAATTTCGACTTCAACGCCAAGTTTCTCGCCGATGGCACGGATGAGATCCATGTCGAAGCCGACGAAGTTGCCGTTGGCGTCGATCGACTCGTAGGGCGGGTAATCTGCCGAAGTGCCGACGATGAGTTTGCCGGCTGCCCGGATCTGCTCCAGTTTCCCGC
>DAOTWI010000852.1:0-2846 GCA_034436075.1 Roseiflexus sp. | reverse complement strand
GCGGGAAAGCGTCGGCGCAGGCCGACGCCCGGCGCGCGTGCGCCCCAAGGCGCGGTTTCAACCGCTAGCCAGGGTATGCCAATCGTCATGCTTCATTAGCCCGCAGATCAGCGGATGTGCAATGCGGCAGCGCAGGTATGCCGGACACAATCTATATATGCTGCTCGCGTCGCCGGCGCAGCAGCAGAATGCCCAGCAATCCCAGCAGACCGCCGAGTTTGAGCAGCCTGAACAAGACATCGAGCAACGTAAGACCGCCAATGACGGCAAGCAAACCGCCGAACCCCATGACAATCGTAGAAGGCAGCCAGAGCACCCAGGAGTCGATCATCGCCGACTGTGGCGTTTGCGGATCGTACAGCACCTCGACGGCATCCCCTACACGGTACGCTGGCGGGTTGCTGCCCGTGCTATCCTCGAAGCGAATCGCCTCGCCATCCGCCGTGCGAAATTCCACCACAGCGTAGAAGAACGTTTTGCGTTCCCCGCTCTGCGTTTGCGTCCGGGAAACGACGTCGACGACAGTACCCTGCGCCTTGACCATTGAGGCGATTTGATTGTGCGTGTGTGCGCGCCACCATTGCCCCAGCGACAGAATGCCCAGCCCGATAGCGACGACAATAACACCCGACAATAATCCATAGAAAGGATTCCAGGTTCGTCCTCGCGCCTTTATACGTTTGCTTTCCTCCTCTGGTTGATTGTCCGACGATTCCAGGCGACTGCGGGAGATGAGGGAGCGACGCTGCTGATCAACGTCTCTCTACTGTGTACCGCTGCAACGAACGCCGCGTTACGGTATAGGCGTCTCAGAACTGACCCAGCCGCAACACAATGTTGTTTGCCGTCACGAACGAAGGCGACGCAGAACGCGCCGTCAGAACTCCGCCAGGCGTCAGAACGGTCGCCAGCGCGAGGATCAGAACGCGAAGCGATAGACGCAATCCACAAGCAGATATAACCCCTCCCTTGCTGGTTCACGCACAGACGACGACCTGCTGCGGAGACTCGACAGGCGGTGCGCTGACGTGTGGCGTATCAAACACAATAAACGTCTACGGGCGTCTGAATTGGAGCAGCGGCGGAGCGTCATTACGACAGAGCGCCGCACGTGGCGCCGTTGCACCGCGAGGTAGACGCACCCGCACAGACGTTGTACAATACCCGAAAGACAGGGTGAAGCAATGCACACGCCGGAGGGCGCGATGTCGGCACAGCGAGAGCCGTTCCTGACCGTTGAAGCATACCTTGCACTCGAAGAAGCCAGTCCTGAGCGGCACGAGTATCACGCAGGGCGCGTCGTGTTGCTGGCAGGCGGGAGCGAAGCGCACACGCTGATTATTGGCAATATCACAACCCTGCTGAACACCCAATTGCGCGAGCGACCGTGTCGCGTCTACACCAGCGATATGAAGGTTAAGATCGAGCGCGCCCAGGTGTACACATATCCAGACGTCACGGTTGTGTGCGGACTGTCGCGCTTTGAGGACTCAACCCGGCGCGTGCTCCTGAATCCCGCCGTCATTGTTGAAGTGCTGTCCGATACGACCGAGCAGTATGATCGCGGCAGGAAGTTCCAGTACTACCGCACCATCGAAACGCTTCAGGAATACCTGCTCGTTTCGCAGTCCAGCATGCACGTTGACCACTACGTTCGCCAGAACGATCACTTCTGGCTGCTGTCATCGGCAGGATCGGCTGACGACATCATCACCCTTCCCTCAATTGCGTGCACCCTGCAATTGAGCGACGTCTATCACAAAGTGTCATTCGACCAGGACGAAGAATAACCTCACCGTTGCAACCGCACCACCCACGCCAGCGCGCGCAGGCGCCCCTGCCAGCGGATCGGCATGCGCCAGAAGAACGGATGGACAATCGCTGGCAGGAGCAACGGAGGATGGTGGCGCCGGATCAGCGCCACATACCCCAGGTACGCCAGCAACCAGTGCCATGGCGAACGTAACGCGCCATTGGCGCTCCATTCGGGCGACAGGACGCGCCGCGCCCAGGCGAGCACGTCGGGCTCATAGAGCCGCGGGTGGTCGAGGAAGATCCTCGCGCGCAGCTCCAGATCGTGGCGGCGCGCCTGCGAGAGCATACTCCCTTCGGTGCGCCGGTAGCGCAGCAGCGGTTGCGGAATGTGCAGCCCTTTCCACCCGGCATCCGCCAGACTCACCCAGAACTCGCGGTCTTCATACCCCTGCACCGGGCTGAACGTGCGAAACCCGCCGACCTGCTCCCACGCTTCCCGGCGGAAGAGGGTCGCGGGCATCATCAGGTTCTCGAAACGCAATCGCTCCAGGCTGTAGGGCAGCGTGCGCATCACATTATTCTCAGCGCCAAACCGGCGCACATCGGTATAGACGAAACCGACATCGAGATGCGCATCGAGCGCCGCCACCGTCTGCGCCAGCATCTCCGGTTCGATGAGATCGTCGGCGTCTAGCGGCAGGATATACGGCGCGCGCGCGGCGCGAATACCCACGTTGCGCGCCTCCGCCAGACCGCGGTTTTCCTGGCGGATCAGGCGCATGCGCCGGTCGGGATGGGCAGCGATCAGGCGGTGCGCAACCGCCAAGGTGTCATCGGGACTGCCGTCGTCCACGATGATGATCTCCCAATCGGCGAACGTCTGCGCCACCACGCTGGCAACCGCTTCGGGCAGAAACTGCGCCTGGTTGTAACAGGGAATGACGACGCTGACGCGCGGTGTGTCAGGGGCTTCGGCGGCGGAACGCTCCGGTTGTGTGTACAGGTGGGACATCAGGAATGCCTTATTCTAAACCACAGAGACACGGAGAACACACAGAGACACGGAGGACGCAGATCGGCGACCCGCGCAC
>DAOTWI010000851.1:0-2952 GCA_034436075.1 Roseiflexus sp. | reverse complement strand
AAACGACAGAAACCATCTTTGCGCGTTACTCCCGTCCACGCGCATCGCCTTCATCGCCAATTTCATCGATGCGTCGCCGCAGCCCCAGAGCGATCCCGACTGCTAGCGCGCTCGACGCCATCGCCAGCGACAGACCGATCAGCGGTCCCGCCAGGTCCTCGTCACGTGCAGACGCAACCGCAAGCGTCGGCGTCGGTTCAGCCGCCAGTGCAACCGGCGCAGCGAACACCGCCAGCAGCGCCGCTGCCATAAGCAGGCTGACGGCGCACCATCGCAATGCACGACCCTGGTGCATGACGGCTCATTCTTCCTGCAACGACCTTGAACGCACGAAACGCATCACATCCTGCGTTCTGCGTCGAAGCCATCTCCATCCATGTACCAACGACGCCGGACCGCACAGAATAATCGCCAGCGCCAGAATGATCAATAATCCGGGCAATCCTGTTTCCAGCACAGAAGCATTCCTGTCATCCGCGACCGGACTGTTCGGTCGTATCACTCGCATAGAATCCCTTGACACTATACCACTCATGCGCCTTCTACAGGATAAAAACCGGGTGAGAAATTCACAACCGCGTCACCTTTACAAAGTTCGTTGCGCCGCGCGCGGCAATCGGATGCCCGCCGGTCACCACGATCTGATCGCCGGGACGCGCATATCCTCGACCGATCAGCACGCTGCGCATCGCTTCTTCCAGTTCGTCGAGACGGCTCACATACGGGCTAATGATTGGCGTCACGCCCCATACCAGACTCAACCGCCGGTAGACCGTTTCTGAAGGAGTGAAGGCAAAGATTGGCGTCTTCGGTCGCTGCCGCGCCATCAGGCGGGCCGTGTTGCCGCTCATCGTGAATGCCACAATCGCGGTTACCGGCAATGTCTGCACGATGGCATGCACCGCAGAACTGATCGCTGCTGCGACCGTCGGTTGCTCGTGGAAGCGCCAGATCATCTCGTGGCTGTGGTCGCCGCGCCGCCCGCTGGCTTCGGCGACTTCCGCGATGCGCGCCATCATGCGCACCGCCTCGACAGGGTACGCGCCAGTGGCTGTTTCGCCGCTGAGCATCACCGCATCCGTGCCGTCGATGATTGCATTGGCAACGTCGCTTGCCTCGGCGCGCGTCGGGCGCGGGTTGCGGATCATCGAGTCAAGCATCTGCGTTGCGGTAATGACCGGCTTGCCCGCCATGTTCGCGGCTTCGATCAGTTGCTTCTGCACGATCGGCACCTGCTCCGGCGGCATTTCGACTCCCAGGTCGCCGCGCGCCACCATAATCCCGTCGGCTGCTTCCAGAATGGCTTCGAACTCGCGCAATGCCTCCGGTTTTTCGATCTTCGCAATCACCGGCGTGGACGCGCCCGCAGCCGCGATCAGCGCCTTGATCTCCACCAGGTCCGACGCCCTGCGCACGAATGAGAGCGCCACATAGTCAACCCCCTGCGCCAGGCCAAACAGCAGGTCGTCGCGGTCTTTGTCGGTCAATGCCGGTGCACTGACTTCGACCCCCGGCAGGTTGATGCCCTGGTTTTCGCGCAGTTCGCCGCCAACGAGGATTTCGGTTTCGACCTCATCGCCGGAAACGCGCACCGCCTGCACTTCGATCAGCCCGTCGGAGATCAGAATCCGATCACCGGGACGCACATCGCGCGGTAGCGCGGCATATGTCGTGCTCACCAGGCTCGCCGTTCCTGGCACATTCCGTGTTGTAATCGTGAAACGGTCGCCAGCGCGCAGCATCACTGGCTTGCGATCAACCAGAGGTCCGGTGCGAATCTTTGGTCCTTGCAGGTCCTGCAGCAACGCCAGCGGGCGCTCCTTGCGCGCTGCGACCTCGCGCAATAGCTGAATCCGTTGAGCGTGCTCTTCGTGGGTTCCGTGGGAAAAGTTGAGGCGCGCGACATCCATCCCGGCGGTCAGCAAGCGCTCAATCACCTCAGGGCTGCTGCTGACCGGTCCAATCGTTGCAACAATTTTTGTACGGCGCATATGCTCCTGCTCTGTCATGGGGCAACGGTCACCAGGGGCGCCAGTTTTGCCAGCAACGCAGGACCGATGCCTTCCACCTTGCCGAGATCATCGACCGATTGAAACGGTCCTTCACGTTCGCGCCATTCGACGATCCGACCCGCCAGCACTTTGCCAATGCCTGGCAGTGCATCGAGTTCCGCCTCCGTCGCGCGGTTCAGATCGAGCAACCCGCCAGAACCCACGCCGGCGTCGCTTTCAGCAGTCGTCGCCTCTGCACTTATTGTCGTGTCCCCGATCCAGGGCACCCGCACATGCTGACCATCAGCAATCGGCGCTGCCAGGTTGATGCGCTCGATGTCGGCATCATCGCTCAAGCCGCCAGCCGCCAGCACCAGGTCCTTCACCCGCGCCCCAACCGGCAACTGATACACATCCGGCGCACGCACCGCTCCACTCACATACGCAACGATGAACGCGACCCTCGTCGGCGTTGCGGTGCGCTCTGGCGCTTCACGGTCAACGATGTCTTCAGCAAACGCATCGCCGATCAACTCCTCCGTCGCCACTTCGGTTGATCCTGGTTGCGCGCCCTGCGGCGCCAGACGTTCCAGCGCCGTCTGCCCCAGTATGCCTGCGCCAAGCGCAAAGAGGAACGCCGCCGCCATCAGCGCCTTGCGCTGCATCAATTCGCTGAACAACTCCACAACGACGCTCCCGGGATTGAACTATTGCTTCATCAGAACGCAGAGTTTGCGCCCTTCCCGTTCTATTATCCCGAAAGCGCGCCGCCATACAACAACCTGTTGGTCACCTGTGGGCGCCGTTCTTCGTACCACGCCCGACCAATGCCCGCGTCCCGTTGATGACGCCGATTCTGTACCGGCGTCGCAGAGACGTTGCAATGCCGTCGCAGAGACGTTGCAATGCAACGTCTAGACGTTGCAATGCAACGTCTGCGACGGATCATTCAATTCAACGC
>DAOTWI010000850.1:0-2878 GCA_034436075.1 Roseiflexus sp. | reverse complement strand
CACGGAGCCGGTGCGCTGCCCGAAGTGCGGCGGTCTTGGTGAGATCCGGCAGCGCGCGCCGCTCTTCAATATGGTGACAGTCACCACCTGCGATATGTGCCGCGGTGAGGGAACGGTCATTGCCATTCCGTGCCGGGAATGTCGCGGCGAAGGACGCATTCGCCAGCCGCGCAAGATGACAGTGCGCGTTCCCCCCGGCGTCGATAGTTCCTCACAGATCCGGATCAGCGGCGAGGGCGACGCCGGTCTGCGCGGGGGACCGTATGGCAACCTGTACGTGGTGATCGATGTTCAGCCGCATCCGTACTTCATCCGCGAAGGTAACGACATTATTCTCGAATTGCCGCTCAATGTGGCGCAGGCTGCGCTGGGCGCCGAGGTTGATGTTCCGACGATTGAGGGAAAAGAGCGTCTGACTATCCCGCCTGGCGTTCAGAGCGGCGCTGTCTTCCGCATTCGCGGCAAAGGCGTGCCGTTCCTGCGCAGCAGCGGTCGCGGCGATCAGATTGTGGTCGTGCGCGTCGTTGTGCCCACCAACCTGAATGACCATCAACGCCGCTTGTTCGAGGAACTTGCGCGCTCGCTCGACAAAGAGCCAATTGGCAATCAGCGCGATGAGGGTTTCTTCGGGCGCATCAAGAATGCGCTCGGTCTGTAACAACGTTGAGAACGCCTCCTATGGCTGAGCTGCTGTACGGTCGCAATGCAGTGCGCGAGGCGCTGCGCGCCCAACGGCGCACTTTTCAGCGCCTGTTCGTTTCGGCTGGCGCCCAGGAGACTGGCACGCTCGGTGAGATTGTGCGCATTGCCGGTGAGATTGGTGTGCCGGTCGAACGGATTGACCGGCGGGAACTCGACCGGCGCACGCTCGATGCGAACCATCAGGGTGTGGCGCTGGAGTGCAGCGACTATCCCTACGCTGAACTCGATGAGTGCCTGGCGCTTGCCGAAGAACGCGGCGAACCGGCGCTCCTTCTGATGCTCGACCATATTCAGGACCCGCAGAATGTCGGGACGCTCCTGCGCACGGCGGAAGTCGTGGGGGTGCACGGCGTCGTCATCCCTGGCAGACGCGCAGCGGAGGTTACGCCAGCCGTGGTGAACGCCTCGGCGGGCGCTGTTGAGCATCTGCGGATCGCAGTTGTCACCAATCTTGCGGCGACCATCGAACGGGTGCAGCACGCTGGCGTGTGGGTGGCGGGGGTCGAAGACGACGAGCGCGCGCAGGTGTTCGATGAGGTCGATCTCGACCTGCCGCTGGCGCTGGTGCTTGGCGCAGAAGGACCGGGGCTTGCGCGCCTGACGCGCGAACGCTGCGATTTCCTGGTGCGCCTGCCGATGCGCGGGCAGATTGCGTCGTTGAATGTGGCGGTGGCGGGGAGTATTGTGCTCTACCATGCGTGGCGGGTGCGGGAGCGGGGAGCGGGGGATAGGGAGTAGGGGGTGGGGATGCGTATAAGCGCGATTCTTTGGTGTGGGAGGGGCGGTATGGCGCCGACGCTGGCGGAACTGGTGCGGGAGAAGCGCGCTGAAATCCTGGCGCTGGCAGCGAAGCACGGGGCGCGCAATGTGCGTGTGTTCGGCTCCGTGGCGCGCGGCGACGCCGATGAGCAGAGTGATGTTGATTTTCTGGTCGAGTTTGATCTCGACCGCAGCCTGTTTGATCACGCGGCATTGTTGCTGGAATTGCAGGATTTGCTGGGATGCCCGGTCGATGTGGTGAACGAGCGTGGTATGAAGCCGCGTGTACGTGATCGTGTGCTTGCAGAAGCAGTGTCTTTATGAGAGACGCACGAATACGGCTTCATGATATACGTTTTGCGATTGAGCAGATTGAGAAATATCGCACTCGTGGGCGCGCTACATTCGATCAGGATGAGTTGATCCAGGTCTGGATGGTGCATCATCTTCAGATCATCGGCGAAGCGACGGCGCAACTCGGACGCAGTTTTCACGAAGCCTATCCATATGCGCCATGGGCGCAGATCGTCGCTATGCGTAACATCCTGGTGCATCAATATTCCGGCGTTGACCTCAATGAAATCTGGAACGCAGTCGAACACGATATTCCAGCGCTGCGTCAGGCAGTCGAGCGCCTGTTGCACATGCTGGATTCTGCTGATGCGTCTGGGCGGAGGGATATGTGACGTACACTGATAGCGCGTTTGCGATCCTGCACGAGTGGGTGCAGGGTGAACAGTTGCGCAAGCATTGCTATGCTGTTGCGGCGTCGATGCGCCATTTTGCGCAGTTGAGCGGCGCCGATCCCGACCTGTGGGGGGCGATTGGTCTGTTGCACGATATGGACTTTGAGCGTTATCCGCAGATGCCGCCGCCGGGTGACAGCACTACTGCTGCGTCCGAAGCCATTCTGGCAGGGCAGGTGGCAGAACCGCCGCTCCAGATGCACCCATTCGTCGGGGTGACCTACCTGCGCCTGAATGGCTGGTCGCCAGAGGTGTGCCGTGCCATTCTGTCGCATGCGAACTACAGTGGCGTGCCGCGCGAGACGGCGCTGGAAAAGACCCTCGCAGCGGTTGATGAACTGTCGAGTTTTGTGGTGGCGGTGGCGCTCGTCCGCCCGACGAAGAGCGTGTTCGAGGTTGATGTGACGGCGGTGCGCAAGAAGATGAAGGATAAGGCGTTTGCGCGCGCTGTGAGCCGTGATGAAATCACCCACAATGCCGCAGCGCTCGGCATGCCGCTCGATGAGGTCATCGGGCACGTCATCGACGGGTTGCGCGCCGATGCGGAGCGGTTGGGGATCGCCGGGTAGGTGACCGGCACTACCTGGCAGCGCTGCGGCGCCTGGAAACCCGCAGCGCTGCCGGTCACCTGCTGGCAGCGCCCCGGCGCCGGTGGCGGACTGCGGCGGGGG
>DAOTWI010000849.1:0-3836 GCA_034436075.1 Roseiflexus sp. | reverse complement strand
TGCCGGGCGATCGTGGCGCCCCGAACGCCGCCTGCTGTACAGAGCACAACGTCCCGATCAGTCAGGCAGGCATTGCGCAGCGCAGCGGGTGAATTGCCAAAGTCGAACCCATCGATTGGGAAGCCGCCCGGCACTGCGCCAACCGTCGCAGTCGAAGGGAAACGGTGCGCCAGCGCGCGGGCCTCGTCGGGGGTCGCTGCAAGCAGAAGCGAGCGAGCGCCAGCGCGGAACAGGTACGCAGCAGTCGTAAATGAGCGCAACACATCGATCACAACGACAGCTTCATCGGGTGCAGCGCCGCGGTAGGTTTGCAGATCGGCGAGCGCAATCTCCATTGTAGTTCAGACGTCACAGACCGCGACATGGCCGGTGACGTCTGGAGGCATGACATCAGATGATGTGGTGGGCAAGAATATATAGATGATGGCGCCTGCCCACATGGTCCCGCGCATGATCGCTGAACGTACCTTCAATCTTGAAACCCAGGCGCTCGAAGATTGCAATACCGCTTGTCTGCTCCTGCAAAATCTCAACGATCACCTTTGCCACTCCAAGGTCGCGGGCCGCATCGAAAATCGCCTGCGCCATTGCAGTGCCAAGACCACAGCGACGATAATCCTTGCGCACAATCAGGTGAATATCCCCGACGTGGCTCGACCATCCCGGCAACCGCCGCAACGCACTGTAGCCGACGATCTCGCCGGTCTCGGTCACCGCAACGAGTTGACGCCAGTTTTCTGCTGCGTATGCGTTAACCAGACGATTGATGATATCAGGGTTGTGCAGGTCGGTCTCAATGTAGAGCCAGTCATCATCCGGCAGCGAACGACCAAACTGGAGCAACGCTTCACGATCGTGCTCAGCGAGCGGGCGAATCGTCACAGTCTGGCCGTTGCGCAACGTTGCAGCAATCGGCGCCTCTACGCGCTCAATCATACAAGTACCTCCTGTCGTGACACTACGGTTCGCTATCGCCTTCCGCCGTCGTCCAGCGTATCGTCGTCCGCCGACGGATTGTGCAGCATGCATGAATGCGGAGTGTGATTACTTTACCATATCATCCATACTCCCGCACGAGCGTCTTCGCCACATCTGGTGAAGAAACGGTTACTCGCTACGAAAACATCCTAACACCACATTGATAACCCTGCCACTACAATGGTACAATAGGAGTTGCAATCCATCCCTGCATACCTGCTGCAGCGACGGACGTTGAGGGCTGTGCTGCATGCTGGCTGTCGCTCCGCGACACGATAACAGCCAGTGTGCAGGCAGTTAGGCGCTCACATGAGTCACCCTGAAGCCGGATACTCTCGATTGGCGGCATCGCTGGTGCGATGGCGCGGCTTTGCTATCGCAGATACAAGGAGGGACCAATGACGGCGAATGGACGCGACGTGGTAGTGCTGAGCGGTGTACGCACCCCCATCGGCAATTTTGGCGGCAGCCTCAAGGATCAACCGCCGAGCGAACTGGCGGCGCAGGTCGTGCGGGAGGCGGTGAAGCGCGCAGGCGTCGAGCCGGCGGAGATCGGGCAGGTTGTGTTTGGCAACATCATTCACACCGACGGGCACGACCATTATCTGGCGCGAGTCGCGGGTGTGAAGGGCGGTCTGCCGGTGGACGTTCCGGCGCTGACGCTGAATCGCCTGTGCGGCAGCGGGTTGCAGGCGATCATCTCGGCAGCGCAGACGATTATGCTCGGCGACGCCGATGCTGCGGTCGCAGGCGGCGCCGAGTCAATGAGCCGCAGCCCGTACTGGGCGCACGCAATGCGCTGGGGCGCGCGCATGAATGATGTCTCGATGGTCGATGTCATGGTTGCCGCGTTGAGCGACCCGTTCGATGATGTGCACATGGGAGTGACTGCCGAGAACGTCGCGCGCAAATGGGAAATCACCCGCGAAGATCAGGACGCGCTGGCGGTCGAGAGCCACAAACGCGCTGCAGCAGCCATCGCCGAAGGGCGGTTCAAAGATCAGATCGTCCCGATTGAAATTAAGGTCAAGGGGGGCGTGCAACTGTTCGATACCGACGAGAGTGTTCGCCCCGACACGACTCTGGAGAAGCTTGCCAAACTGCGCCCGGTGTTCGACAAGCAGGGCACGGTCACTGCGGGGAATGCGTCGAGCATCAATGACGCAGCGGCGGCTGTGGTGCTGATGGATCGCAGCGTTGCCGAGCAGCGCGGCTACAAGCCAATCGGTCGGCTGGTCGGCTACAGTGTGGTCGGCGTCGATCCCAAGTACATGGGCATCGGTCCGGTGCCGGCGGTGCGCAAGGTGCTGGAACGGACCGGGTTGACGATCAACGATATTGATGTCTTCGAAGTGAACGAGGCGTTTGCAGCGCAGGCGCTGGCAGTGCTCCGCGATCTCGAACTGCCGATGGAGAAGGTCAACCCGAATGGCAGCGGCATTTCGCTCGGTCACCCGATTGGCGCAACCGGCGCGATTTTGACGGTGAAGGCGCTGTACGAACTGCACCGCACTGGCGGTCGCTATGCCTGCGTCACCATGTGCATCGGCGGCGGTCAGGGCATCGCTGCGATCTTCGAGCGCATGTAGAAGAGGCGTGAGGCAAGAGGTGAGAGGCGAGAGGCGAGAGGGGGGAGGCAGGAGGCGAGAGGGGAGGAGGCAAGAGGCAAGAGGGGGGAGGGTACAGGTGGAAGGTGGAAGGTGGAAGGTGGAAAGTAGACTTACCCCTTCGTGCGTCTTCGTGTCCTTCGTGGATAACAGGCAGACAGAGGAAACGGGAAGGCGGAAGGCGGAGCGTTGAACGTTGAACGTGGGTGAGTGGAGGGTGAAAGGTGGCTCCCCACTCCCCACTCCCTGACCTGTTCCTGGTTCTCAGTTCTCAGTTCTCAGTTCTCGGTTCTCGGTTCTCGGTTCTCAGTTCTCGGTTCTCAGTTCTCGGTTCTCCTGACCCCTAACCCATAATGAGCAAGGAGGTAACGGCATGGGTCGTCTCGAAGGAAAGTACGCAATCGTAACAGGAGCTTCGCGTGGAATTGGGCGCGCCATTGCAGTGGAACTGGCGCGTGAAGGGTGCACCGTTGGCGTCAATTATCAGCACAACCAGGCGCTGGCGGAAGAAGTCGCAGCGGAGATTCAGTCGCTGGGGCGCGAGTGCCTGCTGTTGCAGGCGAACGTCGCCGATCCAGCCGAAGCGCGCGCCATGGTCAGGCGATTCCTCGACGCCTATGGGCGACTCGATATTATGGTCAATAACGCAGGCATTACCCGCGACCGGTCGCTGCGGAAAATGACCGACGAGGACTGGCTGCAGGTCATTCAGACGAACCTCAACGCCGTCTTCTTCTGCACCACCGCGGCAATGCAGCCGATGATCGAACAGCAGTATGGCCGGATTATCAACATCAGTTCGATGAATGGCCAGACCGCCGCGTTCGGTCAGGCGAACTACGGCGCCAGCAAAGGCGGCATTATCGCCTTCACCAAGACGGCGGCGCTCGAACTGGCGAAGTTCGGCATCACGGTCAATGTTGTCGCTCCGGGGTTCACACTCACCGATATGCTCTCGAAAGTTCCTGAGGACGTGCAGAACCAGATCAAGGCGCGCATCCCGCTGGGTCGCTTCGGCTTGCCGGAGGAAATGGCGAAGGCGGTGGTCTTCCTTGCCGCTGACGCCGATTACATCACCGGGCAGCAGATCAATGTCAATGGCGGGGCGTATATGTAAGGCAAGAGGCGAGCGGTTGCAGGTTCAACGGCGGAAGGTAGCGCCGGTGCATCGCACCGGCGGAACGGTGCATCGCACTGGCGGAACGGTGCATCGCACCGGCGGAACGGTGCATCGCACCGGCGGAACGGTGC